>JALWWR010000036.1 GCA_026993045.1 Thermodesulfatator sp. | reverse complement strand
GGCCTAGATTATCCTGGAGTGGGGCCGGAACACGCCTTTCTCAAGGAATGCGGTCGGGCGGAATACGTAGCAGTGGACGACGCGGAGGCCCTTTCAGCCTTCCGGCTCCTTTCCGAGACTGAAGGGATCATACCGGCTCTAGAGAGCGCTCACGCTGTGGCTTATCTGGCTCGAATCGCTCGCAAACTCCCGGAAGGAAGCCTGGTGGTGGTCAATCTTTCGGGTCGGGGAGACAAGGATGTGGCCGCGGTAAAAGAGTACTTGGAGAAACAGAGCGCTGAGGCTTGAGATGACGGGCGCGGAACGGGTCCAGAAAGCAATCCAAAAGGCTCAAAAGGAAGGGCGCGCCGCCCTCATCCCCTACATTTGCGCCTGGGACCCAGATCTTGAGACCACCAAGGCCCTTCTTTGGGCCCTGGCCGAAGCCGGAGCCCAGGTAGTAGAGCTAGGGTTCCCCTTTTCCGATCCCCTGGCCGACGGCCCTACTATTCAAGCCGCCACCCAACGGGCCTTGCGTCACAAGCCTACCCTAGAGGCCTATCTGGAATTTATAGCCCGCCTCAATCAAGAGGGATACCCTCTCCCTATCGTGGTTATGGGTTATTACAATCCCTTCTTTCGGTTTGGCTTGGCGCGTTTTGCCAAAGAGGCCTGGTCCGCGGGGCTTTGTGGGGCCATTATCCCAGATCTGCCTTTAGAAGAAGTAGGGCCTTGGCGAAAGGAGGCCCGCCGGCGAGGCCTGGCCCATATCATGCTTGCAGCTCCCACCACGCCCCCTTCCCGCTTGGCCAAGATCGCCCAGGTCTCCTCAGGGTTTCTCTACTACGTCTCGGTGACCGGTATCACCGGGGCCCGCAAAGAGCTTCCCAAGGATCTGGCCCTAAGGCTTGATCTCTGCCGCGAGGTCTCTCCGGTCCCGGTAGCGGTGGGGTTCGGTATTTCGCGCCCGGAACAGGTGCGTCTTTTAGCCCCGCACGCCGAGGCCCTGGTGGTGGGCAGCGCCTTGGTAAAGATCGTGGAAGAGAAAGGAAAAAGGGCCCCGGCCCAGGTCAAAAAACTGGTGCAAGAACTGGTGGCGGCAGCCCGTCGATGAAGGTCTTAAAGGTTGCCACCGCTCAACCTTATGAGATCTGGATCGGAGGGGGCCTTCTTACCGAGGTCCCCCAAGACCTCCCCAATCTGATTTCTACCCGCACCCTGGCCCTCATCTCGGATGAAACGGTGCGGGAGTTGGTCACCGAAGACCTGGCCCGCCTCTTAAAAGAGGCGGGTTTCAGGGCCGAGATCTTTTCTTTTCCTCCAGGAGAGGCCTCCAAACGTATGGAAACCGTGGTGGAATTGGCCCGGGCCATGGTAAGGGCCGGTCTCGATCGCAAGAGCGCTCTGCTGGCGGTAGGAGGAGGGGTCACCGGGGATCTAGGAGGGTTTCTGGCCTCTATCTATCTTCGAGGTATCCCTTATATCCAGATCCCCACCACCCTCTTGGCCCAGGTAGATAGCTCCGTGGGTGGAAAGACCGGGGTAGATCTTCCAGAAGGCAAAAACCTCTTGGGCACCTTTTATCAGCCTCGGCGGGTCTATATCGATTACGGCGTGCTCTCCTCCTTGCCTTTAGCCCATCTGCGAAACGGTTTGGCGGAAGTGGTGAAATACGGCTGTATTGCGAGCCGGGAACTCTTTGAGTTCCTGGAAAGCCGAGCTCTTTCTCTTCTTTCTTACGATCCCGAAGCCCTGGAGCATATTATCTATCACAGTTGCCGTATCAAGGCCGAGATCGTTTCTCAAGACGAACGGGAGGGGGGGCTGCGGCGGGTGCTCAATTTCGGTCACACCCTGGGACACGCCTTGGAGGCGGCCTTGCAATACGAGATCCTGCATGGAGAAGCGGTGGCGGTGGGCATGGTGGCCGCGGCCCGCCTTTCGGAGCTTTTGGGAGTAGCGGAAGAGCCGGTAAGCCCGCGCCTGGAGAGCCTTTTAAGGGAGCTGGGGCTTCCAGTTCGTTTCCCAGAAGGGTTTCCCCCTGAAGAAATCCTCTCCTTTGTCTGGAGTGATAAAAAGGTCTGGCAAGGGCGTCTTACCATGGTGCTTTTAAAACGTGTGGGGGAGTTCGTCTTTTACGAAAATCCTCCGGAACGGAAACTCCTTCAGGTAATAAAGGAGCTTTCAGAATGAAGCCCCTCCGTTTTACTAAAATGCAGGCCTCGGGGAACGATTTCATTTTGATCAACAACTTTTCAGGAGCCCTTTCCCCGGACCAAGGCCCCTATTGGGCCCGAAAACTCTGTCGGCGACGGCTTTCGGTAGGCGCCGACGGCTTAATCCTTCTGGAACCTCCCCGCAAGCCCCATCATGCCTTCCGCTGGCGTTTTTTTAATGCCGACGGTTCTGAGGCTGAGATGTGCGGAAACGGAGGCCGGTGCGCGGCCCGTTTTGCGGTGGAAGAGGGCTTAGGAAAAAGTCCTTTGATCTTTGAGACCTTGGCCGGGGAGATCCAGGCCGAAGTAGAAGGAGATAAGGTCAAGGTCCAGCTCACCCCGCCCCAGGATCTCAAACTGGATCTCACCTTGGAAGACCAAGGCCGAAGGTGGCGGGGGCATTTTGTGAACACCGGGGTCCCTCATCTGGTGATCTGGGTAGAGGATCTGGAGGGGGTTCCGGTGAGAGAGTGGGGGCGGGCCTTGAGGTTTCACCCGGCCTTTGCTCCCGCGGGGACCAACGTAAACTTCGTCCAAGAGCTGGCTCCCCAAGAGATCGCGGTGCGGACCTATGAGAGGGGGGTGGAAGACGAAACCCTGGCCTGCGGTACCGGAGCCAGCGCCGCGGCCTATGTGGCCTATCGATTGGGAAAGGTCTCCTCGCCCGTAACGGTGAAGACCAAAGGGGGCGAAAAGTTACAAATCTTTATCGAAGGGGATCAGATCTTCCTTCAAGGAGAGGCCCGTTTTATCTATCGGGGGGAACTTTATTCCGAAGCCCTAAAGGATTGACCAGGATCTCTGGGGGCTAGTTTTTTTAGAACATTTAAGTTATTAAAAATCTAAAACCGCTAAGGAGGTCCCTCATGCCTTGTGCCTCAAGGAAAAATCCTCGCCGAAAGGTCAAAACCTTTGGGCCGGAAGATCTTAAAGGTTCCTTGGTGGCTATCGTAACCCCCTTTAAAGAGGGAAAGGTGGACGAAGAGGGGTTCCGAGAACTGATACGGTGGCATCTCAAAGAAAAGACCCACGGTTTGGTAGTGGTAGGCACCACCGGAGAGTCCGCCACCCTCTCCAAGGAAGAAAAGGCCCGGGTCTTTGAGATTGCGCTGGAAGAAGCCAAAGGCAAGGTCCCGGTAGTCCTTGGAACCGGCACTAATAACACCGCGGCCTCCATCGAGCTTACCCAAATGGCCAAAGAGATGGGGGCGGATGCGGTCCTCATGGTCACCCCATACTACAACAAACCCACCCAAGAGGGGCTTTTTCGCCATTACGAGGCCGTAGCCAAGGCCGTAAAAATCCCTATCATCCTTTATAACGTCCCAGGCCGCACCAGTGTAAGCCTGGCCCCGGAGACAGTGGCGCGTCTTTCTAAGATTAAAAACATCGTGGCTATCAAAGAGGCCACCGGATGCATGAAACAGGCCACCGAAATCTTTCGGCTTTGCGGGAACAAGTTTCGGGTCTTTTCAGGAGACGACTTTACGGCCTATAGCCTGATGGCCCTAGGGGGCCACGGGGTGATCTCGGTGGCGGCCAACATCGTGCCCCGCGAAATGGCCCAACTCATGAACGCCTGCCTTAAAGGCCAGTGGGAAAAGGCCCGTAAACTCCATTTCAAGCTTTATCCCTTGTTTAAGGCCATGTTCTTGGAGACCAATCCGGTCCCGGCTAAGACTGCTCTCTGGCTTATGGGCCGGATCGAGAGTCCGGAGGTGCGCTTGCCTCTAGCCCCTATGAACGAGGCCAACTTAGAGAAACTCAAAGCCATTTTGGCTGACTACAAACTAGTTTAAAAGGAGAGTTTATGCGTTACTGGATCTGGATAGGTATCTTTGGGGTATTGCTGGGCCTGGCCGGAGCCCAAGCTGGCATGTTGATCACTTGGAAGGACGCTACCGGAAAAGAGCATTACTGGGCCTGTGAAGGCCCCCTTTCCCGGATGGGGGAGGCCGAGGTCTACACCATTATCGACGCTCGCCAGCGAGTCATTTATACCGTTAGGCCTAAAGAGCGGAGCTATCTGGTAATAACCCCGGAGGCTATCCGGGCCTCCATGGAGAGGATGCGACAAAACTATTTTAGAGTCCCTTTGGGCTTTCAAAAGATGGTGTTACCAGGTCAGGCCGGATACTAAGATCCAATTTAGGCTAAAGGAGGAGGTGAAACATGGTAAAGGCGGTGGTAGCAGGGGCCGCAGGGCGTATGGGATCTACCATCATTCGTAATATCTTAAAGACCGAAGGCATCACTCTGGCGGCGGCCTTTGAACATCCAGAGAGTCCGGCGGTAGGAAAGGACGTGGCGGAAGTTTTAGGGCTTCCAGAGAAAACCGGAGTGATTATCGCCGACCACCTGGAAAAGGTGATCGATAAGGGCGAAGTCCTCATAGATTTCACCTTTCATACCGCCTCTTTGGAGCACGCTCGGATTAACGCCCAGTATGGAAAGGCCATGGTGATGGGGACCACTGGATTTTCCAAGGAAGAGCTTTCCGAGATCCACGCCTTAGCTCGGGAACATTTTCCCTTGGTTCAGGCCTACAATATGAGTCTGGGGATCAACCTCCTTTACAAGCTGGTGGAGTTGGCCACCCGGATCCTAGGGGAGGACTTCGATATTGAGATTGTGGAGGCCCATCACCGGTTGAAAAAAGACGCTCCGAGCGGCACAGCCCTGGCCTTAGCCCAGGTTATTGCCCGCACTCTGGGCTGGGACGATTCCACTTTTCGCTTCTGCCGGGAGGGGATCATCGGTGAACGGCCTCGAAAAGAGATTGGGATCCAGACTATCCGGGCCGGGGAAATCGTGGGAGAACATACCGTGCTCTTTGCCGGGCCTGGGGAAAGGCTGGAGCTTACCCACCGAGCCGCGAGCCGGGACACCTTTGCCCGGGGAGCGGTGCGGGCGGCCTTATGGGTGGTAGGAAAGGCCCCTGGAGTTTACGATATGCACGATGTTTTAGGACTGAAAGAGGTCTAAGATGGAGGTTCGCCGGGAAAAGATCTTAGAGGTCTTAAAACAGGTTAAAGACCCTGAGCTTCAGCGGGACCTGGTCTCGCTGGGAATGATTCGGGAAGTAGAGGTCCTTCCAGAGGGACGGGTCAAGGTGGTGGTGGCCCTTACCACTGGAGGCTGTCCCCTCAAGCGGAAAATCGCCGAAGATGTCCGGCAAGCGGTCCTCTCGGTCCCCGGGGTCTCGGAAGTAGAGGTGGAGCTTGCGGTTATGACCCCGGAGGAAAGGGCCCGGATCTTTGGGGCAAAGCCTAAAAAGGAACATTTAGGAATTCGAGACGTACGGTTCGTCCTGGCGGTGGCCAGCGGGAAAGGCGGAGTAGGCAAAAGCACGGTGGCGGTCAATCTAGCGGTGGCGTTACAGTTAAAAGGTTTCAAAGCCGGTCTTATGGACGCCGATCTTTACGGTCCCAACGTGCCGTTGCTGATGGGTTTTTCGGAAGAGGAAAGGCCGGAGGTAAGGGAAGGAAAGATCCAACCCCTGGTGCGCCATGGGGTAAAAGTAATGAGTTTTGCCTTCTTGGCCCCTCCGGGCCAGCCCTTTATCTGGCGCGGCCCTCTGGTGGGAAAGGCCTTGCGGGAGATGGCCGAAGTAGTGGAATGGGGGCCCCTAGACTTTCTCCTGGTGGATCTTCCCCCAGGCACTGGGGACGCCCCGCTTTCGGTTTGCCAGGTCTATCAACCTAAAGGGGCCTTGATGGTCACCACTCCCCAGGAGCTTTCGGTGGCAGACGTGCGTCGGTGCGCCAAGATGTTTGAAGACTTGGGGGTCCCGGTGCTGGGTCTGATTGAAAATATGGCCTATCTCAAGGTGGAAGGGCAAGAAATCCCGGTCTTTGGTGAAGGGGGTGGTTCCAAACTTTCCCGAGAGTTAAGGGTGCCGCTTTTGGCCCGCATCCCCTTAATCCCGGCCATAAATCAAAAACGAGAGCCGGTGGCCCTTGAGAAAGACTCGGAGGCCCAAGGACTCTTTTTGGACCTTGCGGAAAAGGTGATAAAGGCTGTGTTTGAACATGAAGCTGCTAAAGCGGCTTCTTGAAGCCGGGCTGCCTCTAGCCCGAGGCAAAGTCCTCCAAAGAATCTGTATCGGCCTGGGTTACACCGCGGTGGAGCTTTCCGAAGGGCTCTGCGGGTTGGCCTTCACCTGGTTTGAGCCTGGCTGTTGTGAACTCCTTCCCCGGGAAACCTCTTTTTGGGATCGTCCGGCGGATCTGGTGCTAAAAGGTCTCCTTTCCCCCCACCCTTTGGAACGGACCGTAGCTTTAGCGGTCCTTAACGCCTTGGGGGGCTCTCGTCCTCAGCCTTTCCTTAGCGGAGACCTCCTAGAAAGCCTTAATCTGGACCGGGAAGACCAGGTGGCCATGATTGGATATTTCGAACCCTTGGTGCGGAAACTTTCCGGAAAGGTCAAGACCCTCTGGATCTTCGAACGAGAAGAAAGGGTCCCGGGATTTTACTCCGAGAGCGACCTTCCTCGCTACCTTCCAGAGGCCAATTTAGTCTTGATCTCCGCCACCACCCTCCTTAACCAGACTTTAGAAGACCTCCTTTCCCTGATCAAGAAGGCCCGGGAAGTAGTCCTGCTGGGACCTTCCACCCCCCTTTTCCCAGAGGCCTTCCGTTTCACCCCTATCACCCTCCTTTCCGGGATACGGGTCCGGTCCCCGGAGTTCGTCTTCCGGCAAGTGGCTCAAGCCAAAGGTTTTCCTTCTTTGCGGGAAGGGCTCGAGAAGGTAAACCTTCGGATATGACCCTCCCCCGTTTTTATTCCCCCCAGATCCTTCCGGGCCAAATTCAGCCCCTTCCTCCAGAAGAGGCCCACCATTTGCGAGAGGTCCTAAGATTAAGGAGGGGCCAAAAGATAGCCCTTCTTAACGGCCGGGGAGAGGAATGGGAGGCCGTCTTAGAACGGGTAGAAAAAAGGAAGGTGGAGGTCTTGGTGCAAGACCGCCGCCGGAGGGAACCTCCCAGTCCCTATCGCTTCCACTTCGGCCTACCCTTACGTAAAGGAGGACGAACGGAATACCTGGTAGAAAAGGCTGTGGAACTGGGCATAGGGAGCCTTTACCCCTATCTCAGCCGGTATACCGTGGCTCGTCCTGGAGAAAGGCTCCTTGAGAGACTAAAGCGGAGGGCTATCCAGGCCCTTAAACAAAGCGGCCGTCTCTGGCTCCCGGAAATCCACCCTCCAGAAAAATTGGAGGCCCTGGCTACCCACCCCTTTCCTTTTCGATATTTTGCCTGTGAAAAGGGAGGCCAGCCCCTTTCCCAGGCCTTGGAACCCTTGCCCCGAGAGATCTTCTTGCTAGTAGGCCCGGAAGGGGGCCTAGCGGAAGAAGAAATCGAATACCTGAAGGAACAGGCCTTTTTACCTCTGGATCTAGGCCCTTACATCCTCCGGGCCGAGACCGCAGCCTTCTTTTTAATGAGTGTCTGGCGCTTTGAAAGCTTGAAGCTCCTAGAGGCTCAG
>JALWWR010000035.1 GCA_026993045.1 Thermodesulfatator sp. | reverse complement strand
GCCCAGGCCCTGGTCGAGAGGCTTTCGGCCTCGCTGGCCCAGGTAAAGCCCCTCCCCCGGAGGCCCACGGTGGTTTACGAGATTTCGGCCGTGCCCCTTAAAGTGGCTGGCAGCCGAAGCATCGTCTCAGATATCATTCAGAAAGCTGGCGGTCAGAACTCAGTCCTGGTACCCAAAAAACACGTCCTCTTCTCTCCGGAAAAAGTCCTGGTTTTGAACCCCGATTTTTACCTCTACCAGGTAGGTCCTATGAACCGGAATCCGGTCCCGCCTCGCAAGAGACCTTACTTTAAGGCCCTTAAAAGCCAGGTCATACGGGTCTCGGAAAAAGAATTCGCCCGCCCCGGACCTAACGCCTTTTCCGCGGTCCTGAAACTTAACCGATGGTTACGAAAGGCCCTAGGGCCTTAAAATTTTATCTTCCAGAAGGGACCCGGAAAGATTATTTTTTAGGACATGGCCTTTATCAAATTTTTGGGGACGGCCGGGGCCCGGTATGTAGTAGCCCGCCAGCTACGGGCCTCAGGCGGAGTTTATATAGAAGACCAAGGGACTCGTCTGATCCTGGATCCGGGACCGGGGACTTTAGTCTACATGGCCCGCGAAAAGCTGCGGGTGGAAAAGCTCTCCGGCCTTGTCATCTCTCACGTCCACTTAGATCATGCTGCGGATCTCAACGTCTTGGTAGACGCCCTTACCGAAGGGGGGCTTAAGAAAAGGGGGCGGGTCTTTTTGCCCCGGGAAGGTCTTTACGGCGAGAACGCCGTCCTGTTACCTTATCTCCGGCCTTACTTAGAGGATATAGAGATCCTGGGCCCGCAAAAGACCTATCAGGTAGGCTCTATTTCCTTTCGGACCTCGGTGCGCCATCACCATCCGGTGGAGACCTATGGGGTGATCTTTGACCTTTCCGGGGTCCGGGTGGGCTTCATGGTGGACACCCTTTATTTTCCAGGGCTTTTATCCAGTTATGAAGGCTGCGACTTTTTGGTCTTAAACGTAGTGCGTTACAAGCCCCATCCTTCGCCTCAGGTGCAACATCTGTGTGTGGCCCATGTCAAAGAGATTTTGGAAAGGCTCAAACCCCGCCAGGCCATCCTTACCCATTTCGGCATGACCATGATCCGGGCCCATCCCAAGCAGGTGGCCCAGAGGCTTGCCCGGGAGACCGGCGTACCGGTAGTAGCGGCCTGGGACGGGATGGAGCTTGAACTTTAAAGGATAAAACGGGAGAGGTCCAAGTCGGAAGCGATCTCGGCCAGTTTTTCCCGCACGTAGGAGCCGTTTATAACCACTTTGGTGGGGGCGATGTCCGGGGCTGAAAAAGAGATCTCTTCTAGTAGCCTTTCCATAACGGTGTAAAGTCTTCGGGCCCCAATGTTTTCGGTACGTTCGTTTACCTCAAAGGCGATGCGGGCGATCTCTTCGATCCCGTCTGGGGTGAATTCCAGTTCCACCCCTTCGGTGGCCAGTAGGGCCTGATACTGTTTGACTAGAGCGTTTTCGGGCTCGGTGAGGATCCGGACGAAATCCTTTTGGGTCAAAGGCTCCAATTCCACTCGGATGGGAAAACGACCCTGCAGCTCGGGAATAAGATCCGAAGGTTTGGCCACGTGGAAGGCCCCGCTAGCAATGAAAAGGATATGATCCGTGCGCACCATCCCGTACCGGGTGTTTACAGCCGTGCCTTCCACGATGGGCAGGAGGTCCCTTTGCACCCCTTCGCGGGAGACATCTGGACCATGGCCTTCACCACGGCTTGCGATCTTATCAATCTCGTCTAGAAAGATGATGCCGCTGGTTTCGGTGCGGCGGATGGCCTCCCGGGTAACCCGCTCCATGTCAATCAGTTTTTCGGCTTCTACCTTGGTGAGGAGTTCGAGGGCCTCTTTCACCTTCACCCGCCGGCGCTTGGGGCGTTTAGGAAAGAGGGAAGACATCATGTCCTTTAGCTGCTGTTCGATCTCCTCCAACCCGGAGGCCGCAAACACCTCCACCATAGGCATACTGGGGGGCCTTTCTTCCAGATCGAGCTCTACGTAACGTTCGTCTAGTTTCCCATCCTTGAGCATCCTCCGGAATCTTTCCCGGGTCTCCCCTTCGCCTTCGGGACGATGGGGGGAGGGGGGAAGGAGAAGGTCTAAGACCCGGTCTTCAGCCAACCGCCGGGCCCGCTCTTTTACCCGTTCCTGTTCTTCGGCCTTAACCATCTGCACCGCAATATGGGTGAGATCCCGGATCATGGATTCCACGTCCCGGCCTACATAGCCCACTTCCGTGAACTTGGTGGCCTCTACCTTGAGAAAAGGCGACCCCGAGAGACGGGCCAGACGGCGGGCGATTTCGGTCTTACCCACCCCGGTGGGACCGATCAGAATGATGTTTTTAGGGTAGATCTCGTCCCGGAGCGGGGGTGGTACCTGTTGCCTCCGCCAACGGTTGCGGAGGGCAATGGCCACGGCCTTTTTGGCCTCCTGTTGTCCTACAATATATTTGTCTAGTTCGGATACGATTTCACGGGGGGTCAGTTTCATAGTTCCTCGATGGTAAGGACTTGGTTAGTGTAGATACAGATTTCTCCGGCGGTGCGTAAGGCTTCTTCCACGATTTTTCGGGCTGGAAGATCGGTGTGTTTATAAAGGGCCTTGGCCGCCGCCAGGGCAATGGGACCTCCGGAGCCAATGGCCAAAACCTCTTCATCGGGTTCGATCACGTCTCCTGAGCCGGAAATGAGGAGGGTGGAGCTTCGGTCGCAAGCAATAAGCAGGGCCTCTAAACGCCGCAGGAGTTTGTCCGTGCGCCAGTCTTTGGCTAGCTCCACCGCGGCCCGCACCAAGTGCCCGCTGTAGAGTTCCAGTTTCTTTTCTAGCCTTTCAAAAAGAGTCAAGGCGTCGGCGGTGGAGCCGGCAAAACCCACCAAGACCTGATTTTTGTACAACCGGCGCACTTTACGGGCCCGGTGTTTGATGACCGTCTCTCCCAAAGTGACCTGGCCGTCGGCCCCTAAGACCACGGAACCTTCTTTGCGAACCGCTACCACTGTGGTGCCTTTGAACATACCGCTAATCCTTATCATACTCCGTCTTTTTGGCAAGGGCGCGGGGATGGGCTTGATCGTAGACCCGGGCCAGGCGGGAAAAGTCCAGGTGGGTATAGCGCTCGGTGGTGGAAAGTCGGCGGTGGCCTAGCATCTCTTGGATGCTCCGCAGATCCGCCCCAGACTCTAAGAGGTGGGTGGCAAAGGAATGGCGCAGGACGTGGGGGTGCACCTCCTCGAGGCCCAAACTCCGGGCGTAGTTTTTGACCAACCGTTGCAAGCTCCGGGGGGAAAGGGGCCTTCCATAACGATTGAGGAAGACCAAGGGGGAAGAAAGCCCCCGGTCTTTTAAGAAACTTTCCCTAACCGGAAGGTAAGTCTTGAAAATAGCCAGGGCCCGCCGGCCGAAAGGCACCAACCGTTCCTTGCGCCCCTTGCCTTTTACCCGCAGGATCCGGGTCTCAAGATTGACGTCCTCAAGCCGCAGAGCGCAAAGTTCCGAGGCTCGCAGCCCGGAGCTATAAAGGAGCTCTAGGGCCAAACGGTCCCGTAAGGAGAAAAAATCTTTTCCCGAAGGACTTTCAGCCAAGGCCCAGGCCTCGTCCACCGTGAGCACCCGCGGCAGTCTTTGCGGGACTTTGGGGCCTGGAAGGGAAAGGAGCCGAGAGTCCCGGAGAGGCTGGAATTTAAGGATAAAGCGGTAGAAGCTTTTAAGACTGGAGAGTTTGCGAGCCGCAGTGCTAGGGGAAACCTTAGAGCGGAGGTGAACTAAAAAACTCCGTAGATCCCAAAGGTCGGCCTCAAGGAAGGATTTTTCTCTTAGATGGGCTTTAAAATCCAAGATATCTCGCCGGTAGGCTTTTAAGGTATGAGGCGAAAAGCCCCTTTCAGAGCGGAGATATTCCAAAAACTTTTCTAAAAGCTCTGGATCCGTTTTTCTTGAAGGCTCTCCCATATCCGTTTTCATCTTTCCTTGAAAGAGGAAAGCCTTTAAGAAGTTAGGGCTTGCTTGAGTACCGCCGAGAGGGTCTCCGGCTCAAGGGGTTCCAGGAGATAAAAGAATTCTTCGTCTTCCAAAACTGGAGGGGCCTTTCCCGAGACCGTGATTATTTTAAGGTCTGGAAATTTCCCTTTAAGTTCTTTTATGAAGTCTGAGACCTCCTCCACTGGTCTTTCAAGGTCTAGGAAAAGGACCTCAGGGCTAAGCCCTTGGGCGATGAGCTCCCGGGCCTCTTCCAGACTGGAAGCCAGGTGGGGCCGGTAGCCCAGGTGTTCCAGGAGCTCTTTGAGGGCCTTGAGACGGGAAGGGCCTTCACTTACCACTAAGAGTTGGTAGAAGGAAGGGTTGAGATCGAGATCCCTTTCGGCTTCAGGGGCCAAGGGGAAGTACAGTCTAAAAAGAGTTCCTTTCTCTGGAGAGGTATATACCGCTACGTGTCCCCGATATTGTTTTATTAAGGAGTAAACCGTGGCCAGCCCCAGGCCGCTTCCCTGTTCCTTGGTGGTAAAATAAGGTTCGAAGATATGGGGTAGGGCCTCAGGGGGGATCCCGGAGCCAGTGTCTTGAAAGGACAAGACCACAAAAGGCCCGGGGGTAAGGTCTAAGAGTCGGGCCGTCTCTTCCGGAAGGACGATCTTCTCCAGGGCGATCTCGACCCGTCCCCCTTCGGGCATAGCCTCCCGGGCGTTGGAAAGTAAATTAAAGAGGATTTGCTGGAGATGGACAGGGTTGACCTGGATCCAGATCCTTTCGGTCGGGGTCTTTATCTCTAGCTTGATCTTGGAACCCAATAATTGTTCCCAGGTCTCCCGATACTGGAGAAGGAAACGGGCCAGGTCCACCTTTTGGGCCACTCCAGGGGACTTTTTGGTGAAGGCCAGGAGGTCTTGACTCATGGAACGCCAGCGTCCGATAAGCTGTTCGATCTTTTCCAGATATTCTCTAACCTTTTCGGGATGGGAGAGCTGCATCTTGGCTATTCCCAAATAACCCTGAATGGCCATGAAAAGATTGTTTAACTCGTGAAGGAGGACTCCAGAAAAACGTCCTAAGCTCTCCATCTTCTGAGCTTGGAGGTATTGTTCAAAAAGTTCCTTCTGCTGGGTGATATCCAGGGCCAACCCTATAACTACTGGTCGGCCTTCGGGATCTTCTACCTGCATGCAGTTCCAAAGAAGATAACGTTTTTTACCTTCCTTGGTCTTTATGGGGAGCTCCACCCCTTGTTGGAAGATGCCACACCGGACCTCTTCACAGTGCTTGCGCCAGGTCTCTAGATCCTCAGAGGGTACAAAAAGTTTAAAGACCTCTTGCCCTAGGGCCTCTTTTTGGGAAAACCCAGTAATCTCTTCAAAGGCCCGGTTAACAAAGGTTATCCGCCCCCCTTGGTTGAAAAGGATGAGGGCTGGGTTTTGATCTAAGATTCTCCGGAAGAAATGCAGCTGTCTTTCAAGCTTCTCTTCCAGATGTTTCTTTTCGGTGACATCTAAGATGACTGAAAGGTAGGACCACACGCCTTGAAAGGGGAAAGGAATGCTATAGACTTCATACCAGCGTTGGTCTTTAGGGCTTAGGACCTCCCAGACCAAGGTCTTTTTATAAGTTAAAACCTCGTCTTTTTTACACCAGGGACAAGGGGCCTCTAGCCCGTGAAAGACCCGATAGCAAGGCTTCCCGAGGGGATCCTCGGTAGAGCGCTCCTTGAGTCTGCGGTTTACGTAAAGGACTCGGAAATCTGGAGAGACCACCGAGACCATTCCCGGAAAGAGGTCTAAGATGGTCTCAAAAAACTGCTCCTCAGGGGACAAAGGGTCTTTCATGCGCCAAAACCGTCAGGGCTTTCCTCCAACTCCTTAAACCTTTGCTTTTTGCAAAGGCCTTTTTTAATGGTATTAAAACAAAGATTTTTTAAACCCACAACTAAAACTATGCATCGCTTGCATCGTCTTCTTTTGGAGCTTTCTGGTCGGGGCTACGGGGCCTATAAGGCTCTGAAAGGTACCTATCAGTTCCCAGGCTTTGTCCTTCATATTGATCACGTCCAAGCTGATCCCTTTGCCCCTCCCAGTCGCCTCCGGGTCCGGGTCCCTCCCCAAGAAGCGGGGCTTCCCCCTTCTTCTTATGCCTCCAGGCCCCGTCGGATAGGGCTAGAAAACTACCTGGCCTACACTTTGAGCCGTAAGGCCCGCCGTTGGACCGAAAGACGAGGCTCGGGGAAAAGCGGTCTCTTTTTGGTTCACGGTCCAGGGCAAGAAATGCTTCCCCTTTCAGCGGTTTCGGTAGAAGATGATGGGACGGTAGAGGCCCGGTTTTTCGTAGGGCTGCCCGCCGCCGGAAGGAGGGTCCTCGCTACCGAAGCCTGGGAGATGTTGGGGGAGGTCTTGCCCCGGCTGATCTCTGAAAGTCTTTTTTTTAAAAATCTGAACCAAAAGGAACTTTGGGCCTTTGTTGAGACCTATGAAGATGCCGAGGCCTTAAGGCAGGAGCTGGACAAGCTAGGGCTAGTGGCCTTTGTAGCAGAAGGGGCCCTTTTGCCCCGGGCTTCTGGGGTGGATCCCCGGCCTGCCGAAGGGGCGGTACCCTTTTCCGTGCCTCCAGAGCTTTCCGTAGAGGTAGAACTTCCCAACCGTGGCCGGATAAGAGGGATGGGCATCCCCCAGGGGGTGACCCTTATCGTGGGGGGAGGTTTTCACGGCAAGTCCACCTTGCTTCGGGCCTTGGAACTTGGGGTCTACAACCATCGTCCCGGGGATGGCCGGGAACTGGTGGTAAGTCTTTACGAGACGGTCAAGATCCGGGCCGAAGACGGGCGTTCGGTGTCCAGAGTGGATATCTCGGCTTTCATCAATAATCTTCCCTTTGACCAGTCTACCCAGGAGTTTTCCACGCCTTGCGCCTCTGGTTCCACCAGCCAAGCCGCCAATATCATGGAGGCCTTAGAGCTTGGGGCCCGAGTCTTGCTCATAGATGAGGATACTTCGGCCACTAATTTCATGATCCGAGACGCTCGGATGCAGGCCCTGATCGCCAAAGAAAAAGAACCCATCACTCCTTTTTTGGACCGGGTAAGGGAGCTTTATCGCCGTTTTGGAGTCTCCACCGTACTGGTGACCGGCGGGGCCGGGGATTATCTAGAGGTGGCTGACACGGTAATCGCCATGGACCACTTTCAGCCCCAAGAAGTGACCCCAAAGGCCCGGGAGGTGGTGAAGCGTTATCCCTCGCAGCGCCGGCCGGAAGTCCCCTTTCCCTGGGTCCGGATACCTCGACGGGAGATAGTTTCCTTAGGACTAAAGGATTCCAAGCTCAAGGTTTGGGGGAGGGAGGCCCTGAGTCTTTCCCGCGAAAAGATCGACCTTTCGGCGGTGGAACAACTGGTTTCTTCTGACCAGGTGCGGACCCTAGGTCTCATTTTGGCCCGTCTCTGGGAGGATTTTAAGGGGCCTTTGCTGTTAGCGGCCGTCCTTAAGGCGAGGGCTGGTGAGGCCACCAGACTCGAAGAGGCCCGCGAGAAGGCACTCCAAGAAGGCCTCGTAAAAGGTCTCGAAAAAGGCCGGGAAGAGGGCGAGCGTGCAGCTTACCTGGCCAGTGCCAAGAAGATGCTGGAGGAAGGCATCCCGCTTGAGACCGTCCTTAAGATCACAGGTCTTGCCCCGGAAGATCTTGAGGGATAAGG
>JALWWR010000034.1 GCA_026993045.1 Thermodesulfatator sp. | reverse complement strand
CCCAGGGCCCTTACGGCCTCCTTGCGTAAACGCTCCAAAAAAAGGGTCTCGGGATCCGGACCAAAAAGAAACTCTCGCAAGCTCTGGGCCGAGACCAAAGCCGTGCGAGAGGTGAGGTTGATCTCTAAGAAGACCGAAGAGCGATGTAGAGTGTAAATCTCCTCCCCGCAGAGCCCCAAGACAAAATCCACCTCCGGGGCAAAGGAACGCAGAAACTCCGCCAGATAAGGACCAAAAAACCTCTTTCTCCGGGGATGAAAGGCTGCTGGAGGGGGAGGCACCGGATTGGTAAGCTCTACCTGGGCCTTCCAATAATCCGCAAGCCCCTGAAGGAAACGCTCCACCCAAGGACCAAAGACCCGCCCTATGGGTATCACCAGGACCCGTCGCATCCTTGAGGCATATTACCCCAACAAAGAAAACAAGAAAAGGATCTCGGAGATCTGGACCAAGGCCCCTAAGTGATCTCCGGTAAGACCCCCAAAACGTCGCCTAAAATAGAAGACCAGCCCCAGGCCCACGGCCAAGATGAGAAAAAGGCCCTGGGGATAGCGGGCCAATAAAAGGCCCGAAAGGATAAGCGCCGGAAAGGCCCGGCCTTTGGCTTTAGAGGAAAGAAAAAGGAACCCCAGGCCTTCCTTACGAGCAGCCCTTCCCCAGAGCACTCCCCAAAGTAGCCCTAGGCGGCCAGCCAAGGGTTTAAAGAGAAGGATCTCGGCTCGCCCTTGGCTTAGAAGGGTTTTCAAAAGCAAAAACTCCCCCAAAAGAAAGAAAAAACCGTAAAGGAGACCTAAGGCCCCCACTTCCGGGGTCTTGAGAAGGGCCAGACGCTTTTTACGATCCCCAGAGGCCGAAAGGGCATCTATTACGTCTATAAAACCGTCGAAATGGAAAAAGTTGGCTGCCCCATATTGCGTCCCTAAGACCAGTAAAGCTCGCAACTCTGGAGAAAAAAAGCCTAACCAGAGGCGGTCTAAGAGATAAAGCCCTCCTCCTAATAGCAAGGCCACCAAGGGAAGATAGGTCAGGGCTTTTTCCGGGAAAAAGCCCTTGGCCCCCAAGGGCAGACGGGTAAAAAAGGTAAAGGCCGTGGCCAGGCTGTAGAGTTCTTCTTTAAGGATTCTCAAATTCCTGGCCCCGGGCTACCCCTGCGGATTCAAAGGTGGCCATTTCCTTATAGACCCGGAGGGCGGTATCGATCACCAAGCTGGCTAAAGCGGCGCCAGTACCCTCCCCTAACCGCATATCTAAATCCACAATAGGCCTTAACCCCAGTTTGGAAAGGGCGGGTCGGGCCCCGTTTTCAGCGGAGACGTGGCCGCAGAAGATATAGTTTTCAAGCCCTGGGGCCAAGGCTCGGGCCACCAAGAAACCAGCCAGGGAGATAAAACCGTCCATGACCACCGGGAGACGGTTCTTGGCCCCGCCGAGGAAGAGCCCAGCGATGGCCCCGATCTCCGCCCCTCCGAAGGAAGCCAGGGCGTGAAGCGGGCTTTCCGGCTGGTGGAGCTCCAGGGCCCGCCGCACCACCTCCACTTTGCGTCTCCACCCCTCTTCGTCCACGCCGGTTCCCCGCCCCACGATGCGCTCCGGGGGTTCCCCAAGAAAATGGCAGATCAGACAGGCCGAAGGAGTGGTGTTCCCGATCCCCATATCCCCGGGGATGAGAAGCCTCACCCCTTCCCGAGCGGCCTCTTCGGCCAGCTCCATTCCCACCCGGAGGGCCTCCTCGGCCTCGCGAAGGGTCATGGCCGGCTCCCGGGAAAGGTTCCGGGTCCCGGAGACTACCTTGCGCCGAATAAGCCCGGGGGCTTCGACTTCCCCGGCCACGCCCACATCCACCACCAAGACCTCCGCCCCAGCCTGCCGGGCGATGACATTGATGCCCGCCCCGCCGGAAAGGAAGTTATAGATCATCTGGCGGGTCACTTCCTGGGGGTAGGTGCTTACCCCTTCTTCCACTACTCCGTGGTCCCCAGCAAAGACGTAAACCCTCTTTTTAAGGGGAAGCTCTGGATCAAGATCTCCAGAAATAAACACGTAACGCTTGGCGATCTCTTCGAGGTACCCCAAACTCCCCCGGGGTTTGGTCTTGTTATCCATCTTTCGGGAAGCCTCTTGATAAAGAGCGGGGTCAAGGGACGGGAGTTTAAACTCCATCTTTTCCTCCTATAATGGTTGTTAGGATGTTTGTCTCAAGCCATAACACAGGAAACAAAAAGTTCTGGGCCAGGATGTGGAAGTGAAGGCCTTCATCTTT
>JALWWR010000033.1:4305-7772 GCA_026993045.1 Thermodesulfatator sp. | reverse complement strand
GCCAGGGCGTATATCCCCGCCACCCCAAACATCAAAGCCGTCCGAGCCGCTAGCTGGGGCCAATAAGTAGGATTGAAAAAGCCGTCAAAAAAGCCCCCGGTTTTAAGCCACAGTCCCGGGGTGAGCATAAAGGCCAGAATACCCGTGATAATGATCATGCTTATCCAGGCCGCCAGGGCGTAAAGATACCCAATACGCAGGTGAGTCTTAGGATCCACCTTGCCCAAGGTGTAGAAGTAGACGTAAATAGTGGCGATTTCAATTAAGAAAAAGACCCACTCCGTGGCCCAGCCCCAAACATAGTTGTGAATAAGGGCCGAGATGCCCCGGGGGCTTGAGACCGTAGCCGAATACCAGATCCCCACCCCGGAAAGAGAGCCAAATACAAAACAAAAAATGAGGATAAGAAGGGTGTAGCGTTTAATGAACTCCAGGAGTTCAGATCGCCCCTCTCGATAGGCCTTCCTTTCTAAATAAACGTTAAACCAAAAGGCCCCTACCGCTAGATGGGAAGGCAAGATATGAAAGGAGGCGATCAAACCAATCACTAAAGCCGAAGAAAGCCATGGCACTACCCAGATAGGGTACATCAGTCCACCTCCCGACTTGGTTATTTTAATTTTAGAAATTTTAAGAGGGCTCGTCAACTTGCCAGAGGAAGATTTTGAGACGATTCAAAAGATTAAACAAGGAATTAAGCTCTTTTTCTTGTATTTTCTGCAAATATGCCAATTTTTGTAAGTCAAAGTTTTCCCGGAACCAAGGACAAAAGAAATTACGACAGAGGATAGGCCGGGCCCAAAGTCGGCATCCTTTGGGGCCCAAGAAAAAACAGGCCTCTGAGAAAGCGGGCTCTTGAGGAAGCTCCATCCCTAAGATCAGATTTAAGACTAAAAGCTCTCGGCTTACCTCTAGCTCCATATCCTTCCCGCAACAGGTAGAGGGATACCGAAGGGCGCAAATTTGGCACAATTGGTAAGCTCCAGTGGCCTGATAGGCCTCCTCGCTCAGCCGGAGTCCCTCTCGAAGGGCCTTAAGCCCTTCCTGAAGCAGGGGATCTTGTCTTAGTTCTTTTCGGAACCGGTGGTAAAGGCTCTGGGCTTCTTCCAGGTTGCGTTTAAGAAGGTCTGCGGCCTTCACGGGCAGGGAGGGCCGACTTCGGGATTGATGCGAAAGATAACCAAACCGGTGAGGATCTTAGGGTAAAAATAGGTGGATTTATGGGGCATGACCTTTCCGGCCCGGGCCACTTCTTCTAACACTGAGACCGGGGTGGAGGGCAAGAGAAAGGCCTGCGCCCCTTGTTCCAAGGCCTGATAAATCTCAGAAAGCCAAGGAGTATACTCTAGCTTTCCTTCTTCTTTAAGATCCTTTTCGGTCTTCCCGTAAAGGAGTCTTATGAAGCGAGCGCACCAGGCCGCGGGCAAGTCCTTCTCCGGAAGCCCGGTTTCTTTTTCCCACTGGGACAGGACCTCCCTCCGAGGGCGGATCTGAAAGAGGCCTTCGGATGAGGCCCAAAGGAGCGTCCCTGGGGGCACCTCTTTCTCCAAGGCCGAAGGGGGTACCGGTAAGACCTCAGCTAAAGTATGCAGTTGGGACCGCACGCTTTCCACCGGGATCCTAAAATGGACCACCCGGTGCGTAGGCAACACCAAGAGCCCTGGGTCTTCGAAGGGACAAAAATACATCATCATATAATGGAAACAGCGCGGCCCATCGGGGCCGTAACGTCTTTCCATTTCCTGGGCAAAATTAAGGGCCGTAGTGTAACGGTGATGGCCGTCGGCGATATAAAAGACCTTGGGGCCAAGCTCTTCCTGTAAAAACCTCTGACTTTCAGGATCCTCTATCCGGTAAAATTCGTGCCGGACCCGAGGCCGTTCTTCCTCTACCTGGTAGAGCAATCGGGCGGGGAAATGGTAAGCCAAGGTCTTAAGAGAGGGATCTCGGTAAAGGGTAAAGATCTGACTAAACTGGGCCGAGGTGGCCCGCAAAAGTTCCAAACGGTCCTGGGTAACTTTGGGAAAGGTCTTTTCATGGGGGCGGATCTTGCCTTCCTCAAAAGGGCTAAGGCGTACCAGAGCCACAAACCCGGTACGGGTATAATTCTTTCCATGATGGGAAAAATGGATTTTATACAAATAAATAGAAGGGCTCTTTTCTCGGATAAGGATGCCCTTTTTAATCCAGGTCTCTAGCGTCTGACGGGCCTTAAAATAGCCCTCGGTCTTACGATTTCCGAGCTCCAGGTGAAAGATATTGTGAGGATCTTGGGTCAAGTACCGCCGCCCTTCTTCAGGGGAGACGATGTCATAAGGTGGAGCCAGCACCTTTTTAAGATCTACCGCTTGGGGGTTGTAACGCCAACCGAAAAAGGGCTGTATTTCTGGCATGGCCTCTCGCTACTATAAAATCCCGCCCTCGTCAACTTAGAAGGGGCTTAAGGGAAGAAGCTTAAAGGGGCGCACCTCTCTCAACTTAAGACGTCTGAGAAAGGCCTCTTTCCCTGGGCATGACGGTCTAACCTGATCCTAAGACCTTTGAAAAATTTCGAGTCTTTACTTGATATTCAATGGGAGGTGCTTAATTTAGAAGGAGACCTGAGGAGGAGGCGCCTATGGAAGCCCTTTACGTAGCCTTGGGGATAGTGGGGATCCTGGCTTTATTGGTCTTAATCTGGGTCCTTTTAAAGGTGAGGGCTTTTCTGGAAAGCACGGAAGAGACCCTGGGACACTTACAAGAAGTGGTAGAGGAGGTCAAGGTGTTGCCTGGGGCCGCTAAAGAGTTGGCGGACTCCATGGGAGAGATAGCTCGTGACCTCTCGGAGGAGGTAAAGGGGCGTCTAGAGAAACTCGATCTTTTGACGGAGACCCTGGAGAAACGCCTTTCTAAAGAGATCCCGGCCCTGCTTTCGGAGGGAGAAAAGGCCCTGAGAGGGGCTAACCAGTTGATAGAAAACGTAGATCGCCGCTTAGGGGTCTTAGAGGAGCTTTTTGCCGCGGTGCAGGACCTCTCGCGCTCGGTGAAAGAGGTGAGTTCCACCGCTGCCTTGGCGGTGGAGACCCTCAACCGAGAGATGCGAGATCTAGTAGTGGAGTTCTCAGCAGCCACTGCCGGAGTAAAAGAAGGGATTCGGGTGCTTTCCAGGGTCTTTCGTTGGCGAAGCAAAGGCTAAAAATCGAAAAGGAGGTGAGAGCCATGGAAAAAAGATTTTCTACAGGAGCCGTAGGTTTGGCTTTCCTTTTAGGAGGGTTAGTAGGCGCCGGTGTAGCGCTTTTAATGGCCCCGGCCCGGGGAGAAGAGCTCCGGGAGCGGATCCGAAGCACCACTGAGGAAACCAAAGAGAGGCTGAGCGAAAAAATTGAAGAGTTAAGGACTAAGGCTGAGACCACCAAAGAAAAGATCTTAATGGAGGCCGAAGAGCTCAAAGGGCGCAGCCTGGAAAAGCTCGAGGAGACCAAGCGCAT
>JALWWR010000033.1:0-4295 GCA_026993045.1 Thermodesulfatator sp. | reverse complement strand
GGTTTATCCGATAACGGACTTCATAGACGCGGACGGGCTGCTCAAGGAGGTAGAGGAGATATACAAGAGCTGGGCGAAGAAGATAGCGATCGGTCTGAAGTTCCTCGCGGGCAAGGTGCTGGGGAAGAGCGAGCGGAGGATGAGCCTGGAAAAGCTCGAGGAGACCAAGCGCATCCTAGAAGAAGCTATCGAAGCCGGAAAAGAGGCCATGCGCCGGGAGAAGGAAAAGCTGGCCGAAAAATTCAAAAAGGAAGAGGCCTAGACTTTGCTTTCTCCCCACCCCAGCTTGTTTCGGAGGATCTCAAAATAGCTGCGGGTAGGAAAAGTCAAGAGTCTTAAAGGACGGGGGGCCCTACAGATAGTAAAGGGCTCCCCTGGGGCCAGAGATAAATTTCTTCGCCCGTCAAGGAGGATATGGACCTCAGGGGAAGGACTGGTAAGGATCACCTCCAGTTCCACGCTGGCCGGTAATACCAGGGGGCGGGCGTTTAGCATAAAAGGGCAGATAGGCGTAAGCACGATGGCTTCGGTCTCCGGACAAATGATTGGCCCCCCGGCAGAAAGATTGTAAGCCGTAGAACCGGTGGGAGTGGCGATAATAAGCCCGTCTCCGTAATAGGTGGTAAGGTATTCTCTTTGGGCTATGACTCGGAGATGGATCATATGCCCTAAAGGCCCTTTGAGGATTGCCACTTCGTTTAAGGCCTGATAAGTCCCCTCGGGATGTTTGACCTCTAAAACTAGCCGTTTTTCCTCTCGTAGACGACCCTCTCTTAGAGCTGAAAGGGCCTGGGGAGCTTCCCAAACCGAAATCTCGGTAAGGAACCCCAAACGGCCCAGGTTAATCCCGAGGAGGGGCAGATCCAGACGATAGGCCAAAGGGGCGGCGTGAAGGAGGGTCCCGTCTCCTCCTAAGACAATTAAGGCCTGGGCCCCTTCGGCCTCCTCCGGCCCTACGATCTTTATTCCGTGTCCCGAAAGCTCCTCCTCTAGGACCTTCTCTAAAGGGGCTGGAAGCTTAAGCCCCTCTTTTATAATTAGAACTACCTTTTTCATTGAAACCTCTAAAAAACGACCCTTTTGGGTCTTCTGGAATCGATGTCAAACTTTTCTGGCCCTGCAAGTCCCATCCTGATTAGGTCTCACGGTTGACATTTTAGAGAGCCTGGGCGAAAGGTAAAGTGTGAAAATCCTTTTACCGTGCTTAGCCGCGTTCTGGTTTCTTTGGGCCAGCGGGCTTAGGGCCTGGGCGGGATGGCGCATCTAAGCCCAAAAGATGGTGGTCTACCACGATCCCCAGGTGATAGTGGCCGAGGGGGAAGTGGTGATCACCGGCAAGGAACTTACCATCCTGGCCACCCGGGCCCGTTACCATCTTAAAAGCCAGCGTCTCTATCTCTGGGGGCCGGTTAAGATCCTTACCGCTCATGGAGACTGGCTCAAGGGGCGCTGGGCTTTCATGGATCTTCGCTCTGGAGAAGGCCGGATCGAAGAGGCCCATCTCTTTCTCCGAAAAGATCGGGTCCAGGTAAAGGCTCGGTACCTGGAACAGACCGGAGAGCGGAAATATATAGCTTACGAGGCCACCATCTCCACCTGCGAACTTCAATGTGAACGGTCCCCTCCTTGGAGTTTCAAGGCCCGGCGGGTAGAGATCAGCAAAGGTTGGGCCAAAGGCCAGGGGGTCTCTTTTTGGGTCAAGAGGCTGCCCCTGGTCTATAGCCCTTGGGTTACGCTTCCAGTAAAAAGGAAGCGTAAGAGTGGGGTATTATGGCCGCGTTTAGCCTCCGGCTCCCGCACCGGCCTGGGCCTAGAAGTACCCATATTTTTGGCCTGGCATGACAGTTTCGACACCACCTTTTACCCCTTTTACACCGGGAAACGGGGGCTGATGCTAGGCCTTGAGACCCGTTTTCGGCTTTCCTCCCGAACCCAGGGGATCTTGCGCTATCGGTATCTATATGACCGGGAAAAGGACTCTGACTACAACGCCGATGGCATACGCCGCACCAACAAAAGCCGCTACTGGCTCACAGCCAAATGGGATCAAGCCCTAGGAAAAAGAACCGCTTTACACCTTGATCTGGACCTCCTCTCCGATCCAGACTTTTTAGAGGAATTTGAAGGAGGCGAGCTGGGGTTTTCTCAGAGTCACGAGAGTTATTTAAAATGGTTTGGACGGGGGCTAGAAGAAAAACACCAAACTTACCGCACCTCTCGCCTCTGGCTCGAGCACCGGGCCTCTAACGCTTATTTAGAACTGGCTAGCACCTATTACGACGCCCAAGCCCCTTGGGACCAAAAGGATCTGGCCTATCCCTGGGGGCGTCTCCTCTGGTTTGAACTCTTGCGTCCTCTTTGGGGCCCCCTTTATCTCGAGGCCCCGTTTGAGGCCTCCTACTGGTATCAGGAAAAGGGGCCCCAGGGCTGGCGTTTGGACGGACCCTTGGCCTTGGTCCTCAACCTCCCTTGGGGGCCTTTCGAAAACGCCTTTACTTACCGCTGGCGTTATACCGCTTATCTCTTAAAGGAAGGGCCAGACTCTCACCAAGACCGCTCCCTTTCGGAAATTCGATGGTACACCTCGTGGGAGATGTACCGCCTTTATCATCCCGGTTGGGGGCTGGAAGGGATAAGGCACACCCTTCGGCCTTATCTGACTTATTTTTACCGTTCGAAAGAGGACCAGGAAGAGCTACCCTCCTGGAGTCCTGAGGATCGTCTAGCCCCGGAAAAATACTGGGAATACGGCCTGATCCAGTATTTCACCGCTAAAAAACAAAACGGCCCCAAGGTCCAGTACTGGGATCTTTTGCGGTTTAAGCTGGCCCAGCGCTACGACTTAAAAAAGGCCTCCCAAAAATGGCACCCTCTTTTAGGGGACCTTGAAATTCGCACCCTAGGTCGTTTTTATCTCCGCTACGAGTTTCTCTACCATTTTTACGGCCAAGGACTTTCCCGCCAGGAACTCACCTTTCAGATTGAGCGGTGGGTACTAGATCATTTGAGTTTAAGCTATCAGCGGGATCGGGCCCGAGCGGTGAAACAGTTCAACCTCCGCTGGCGCCAAAAGTGGGCCCAACGCTATCTATGGCATGGCAAGGTGTCCCGCAACCTGGCCCGCTCGGAAAATAGCTATTTTGAGATGGGCCTTACCTATTTGGGATCTTGTTTCCATTTGGATTTTACCTGGGGCCAGACCCCGGAAGAGACCCGTTTTTCTTTCTGGATAAACCTTCTGGGCTTAGGAGGCTATGGCCGGCCTCCCTAACGGGTTGACCAGCGCCAAGGGCCGTAATAGTCTTGCGAAAACTTCTTCTCACCTGAAGTTTGAAGAAGGACTTAAACCCAAAATATAGGGAGGGCTCGAATAGGCCATCAGAAAGTCTAGTTGAGGGAACCAATAGGAGGCGACGCCTCGAAGTGCGGTCATGAAAATAGCTTTAGCCCAGATCAACCCCACGGTGGGGGATCTGGAAGGCAACTTAGCTAAGATCTTAGATTTTTACCAAAGGGCCCGGGATCTTGAGGCCCAACTGGTGATCTTTCCAGAGCTCTCCCTTTGTGGCTACCCCCCTCGGGACCTCCTTTACCGAAAAGAATTTTTAGAGGCCGTAGAGGAGACCCTAAAACACCTGGTCTCTCGGATCGAAGAGCCGGCGGTGATAGTCGGATTTCCGGAACGGAACTCCCAGCCCGGCAAGGCCCTTTTTAACACCGCGGTCCTGATTCAAGGCCAAAGGATCCTCTGGCGCTATCGCAAGGCCCTCATCCCTTACTATGACGTCTATGAAGAGCCTCGCTATTTTCAGAAAGGAAACCTCTTTGAACCTTTTACCTATCAGGGTTTAAAACTAGGTCTTACCATTTGTGAAGATCTCTGGAACGAGCCGGGATTTATACCAGCTCTATATCCCCAAGATCCGATAAAGAGATGGGCGGAAAAGGGGCCCCAAGTCTTGCTCAACCTTTCCTCAAGTCCTTTTCATTTGGGAAAGGGGGAACTGCGCCGAAAGCTCTTTGCCCGCAAGGCTAAAGAGGCCCGCTGTTTTATCTTTTATTGCAATCAGGTGGGGGCCCAGGACCACCTCATCTTCGACGGTCAAAGTCTGGTGCTTTCCCCTGAGGGCCAGCTTCTAGCCCGGGCCCGAGATTTTGAAGAAGACCTTATCTTTTTCGACCTCAAGACCGGCCAAGGTTCCTGGCACCCGGTCTCCCAAAGACTTTCGGAATCACTCTTAAAGGCCCTCATCTTAGGGATAAGAGATTTTTTTCGAAAGGTAGGGGCCCGGGGG
>JALWWR010000032.1 GCA_026993045.1 Thermodesulfatator sp. | reverse complement strand
AGTCCGAACAGCACTATTTTACATGTACCACTGACTCCAAACGTAGTCATATATACACCTCACTTTGTATAGACAATATAAATCACATGTCTATACAAGTCAAGTGCTGGAGGAAAGGGATATCCAAAGAAGCGGGAGAGGCTGGTCTACGGTAATACCTGTATATACCCCTCGGTTATATACAGCACCTCCCCTACTTAAACATCCCACCCCCATTACAAAAGAGGGGGTGGGGTCGCGTATATACCGTTCTCCAGTATTAGGGACGCGTACAGAGTCCAGCAGATAACTTATTCCCATAGTCTATTTTGCAGTAGATACCTTATTTTGCAGTAGGTTGCAAGATATTAGGTGATAACAATCCCCCTTTGGCGGTCCGAGTCCCCCTGCCGGTTGTGACCGTTCCGGTAAAGAGGTTGGGGGTGCAAAGTTAAAAATTCTTCAAGTTTTCTAGACGTCTAGACGTCCAAAACACCCTCTCGGAAGCCGAAATTCCTCATAAAACCCCCGAAATTCCCCGAAAAACCTCTTGACTTTTCGTGTATATACGCTACGGTGAAGGTGTCCCTCCGGACTCCAAAAAATCCAACCTCGGAGGAGACAGAAAGGAGCTCAAAATGAGCAACAACGTAACCACCAACACTACCGCCACCAACACTGAAACCTCTTGGAGGGAAACCCTCCGTAGAGAGGTCCGGGAGTTCTTCCCCCTCGGGGAAGAAGTATCCCCCAAGAAGGGGGTTACCGCCGAAAAGGCGGTAGAAAAGGAACTTTCCCCCTCCCCTCACGAGGGGGAAAAAGTATTGGTATTGATTACCGGAAGCCGGTACGCTTCCGGTAAAATCAAAGGGCGGATCAAATTCGCCCTTCAACTCCTACAGAAAAGATTTGAAGGGGCGAAACTGTTTGTTGCCGCCCCCCACTCCCCTACAGGAGTCGGGCATTATGTCCGAGGGATCTGTGAATCCCTCAACATAAAAGGGAAGCTTTACAAACCCCGTTGGAAGGACGGGGAAGGAAAATTCATTCGGAACGCTATGTTCCGAATGAATGAAAACTTGATTGGCCGCCTTGTGGCGGCCAAGGCGGACCATAAGGTTTGCCTCCACTTCCCCGTAAGCGGGAAAGTGGACAAAGCAAGCCGGCAACTCCTCCGGCTTGCTAAAGGGGCAAACTTCCTCTTGTGGGAGTACCCCTTCGAAACCCCCTCCTCTCGTGAGGAGTACGAGAAAGACGGGGCTCAAAAGCCCCGGAAATCTCGTGAACTCCCACCCTCGGAGGAGAAGGAGGAGCGGCTTTCGAGCCGCTATGAAAAGGATTATCCCAACGATGGGATCGACCCCTCCGCTTGGGAGCTTAGCTTCCCTGCGGAGAAGCTCACTGCTTCCCGCTTGGATAGCGGGAAATACAAAGTGGCCTATGATGGCCACGATATTACAGGGGTCTTCACCCCTGAGGAGCTTGAAACCCTCAGGGGGCAAATCTCCCGAGGGGAATGGCCTCCGGAGCCCCCTCGTGGAGGGGGAAAGAAATCCTCTCGGAAGGGAGGAGAGGGGGTCCAAAAATACTCCTGGGGCGAGTACTCCCGGGAGGGAAGATGGTGGAGCAAGAAACCCTTCCCTCCCCACGTGATGAGGGAAGGACCCAAACCTTACAAGGAGGAGGTAACCCAAAAACCCGGTTACCTCCCCAATTGGGAGGTCAAAGAATTTGACCTCTGGGCGGCTCAACGCCCAGACGGGAAGTGGGACCTCTGGTGGAGGGACCGGGGCCCAGCTTCCCGCCCCTTCACCAGGGAGGAACTCAGCATGGTGGCCGTTGATTACGGCCTCATGAAAACTAAAAATTCAAAATCCTCCCGCCCCTACCCAATAAGGCGGAAGAGGAAGCGCTAGGAGAGGGGCTTCGGCCCTTCTCCTGGACCCCTCTCTATAGGGGGTCGCACTGCCGCCTGAAACGACGACAGCAACTCCTACTTTTTTTCCTTCTAACACCATATATATATACGCATATACACCAACCTCCCAAGAATGTATGCTTCGCACAATTTTATAATTTTTCCACCCCCCAACCCCCCTCAAGGGGGCTTTAAAGACAGTAAGCTTCGCACAACACCTCCTGCTGGGTACTCCTGATCCCTCTGTATATACCTAGGTGGTCGGCGTGGTAGTTGATACGTTCCAGAACCTCATGTATATACAGTCCCAAGCATGCCCTCCTGCGGACCCCCGCACGTCACTATGCACACCGACTCTTCACTTTCTGGAGGAAGAGAGGCGAGGGCGTATATACC
>JALWWR010000031.1 GCA_026993045.1 Thermodesulfatator sp. | reverse complement strand
ATAGGGATAGTTCTGCCAAAAGAGCTTTAAGCGGTGGAGTCGGGAAAAAAAGACCCGTTTTTGATGTTGAAATTCCCGAATTTGACGCTGAAGATAACCCTTGAGCTCCAAGGCAAACTCCGTCAAACGGAGGGCGATCTCTTCCAACTCGGCGTAGCTCCCCTGATAGATAGTTTCTCGAAACTGGGCTAGGGCCTCCTCCAAACGGGACCGCTCCTCTGGAGGTAAAAGTCCCTTAGTCTGGTGAAAGGCGTCTTCGGCTTGCCGGAGTCTGGAGAGGGCCTCGCCTTGTTTTTTCTCCAGTCTTAAATCCAAGGCCTTCTCCAGGGCCCTTTGAAAGGGAACCAGCAGGGGCTCCAAAAAGCTCAAAAGAAAAAGAAGAGGGTCTCCCCAGAGGGGGGCAAGCCTCCCCAGGTTTCTTTCGGCTCCGCCAAGACGAAAGAGGTTCAGCAGTCGATGATAGTGCGCCGGAAGAAAGGAAGGATCCTTTTTTAGGGCTTCGGAATAACAACGTTCCGCACTGACCCAATCCTTCCGGGCTTCATAGATCCGACCTTTAAGTAAGGCTAGGGCCGCGTGGAGCAAGGGCGGCAGATGTTCAAGGTCCGCTCCTTGAAGATAAGAAAGGGCCTTTTCGTAATCCCCCTTTTGAATAGCGCAATGAGCCAGCCCCAGGGCTACCTGGTGATGGGTAGGAGTACCTACCGCAAGGAAACGCTTTTCCGCCTCCGAAGGGTTCCCCACATGCAGGCTTTCCAAGCCGATGAGGAGAGGCCCCCCTTCGGTAGCTATAGTCTCCCCTAAACGAAGGTTTGAAAAGTTCGGCGAGCGGCGGATCTTATAAAACAAGACCCGTAGGAAAGAGGGCTGGAAGTAGAAATACCGGGTATAAAGCCCCTGCAGGTCTTGATGATCCAGGTCTTTAGCCAACACCCTTTCTGAAAGTTTGCCCCCCAAGGTTTTCAGGGACTGGGTCAGGTAATCTTTTAGGGCCCTACCGGGGTTTCTTTCCCGGAGTCCGGGACACTCGGAGGTAGCATGCCAAGACAGTCCACAATAAAAACAAGGCTCTTTAGAACCTAGCCAGAAGAGGTCCCGCACCGGGAGATAAAGCTCTGGAATAGTGGCCGAAGGCAAAACCAACTCCAAAACTGGACCTTGGACCTGGACCTGAACCAGAAAAGGGAGTTTCAGGGCCCGGATTTCCTTTTCCGTCTTGGAAGGGAGATAGATCCTTCCCGGACGGGGCCAGGAAGGCTCCAGCCCCTCGGCCACTAAAGAAAAGGGAAGGGGGGCTTCTCCTAGATCTGAGGCCAGACTGGAACGAAGCTCCGAGAAAAGTTTTTCGAGGGCCTCGAGGTGGGAGAAGGAAAAAGAAAAGAGCTCCCCCTCGCGTTTCAGAATCAAGGCCAAACGCTGGCTCACCAAAGATTCAAAGTCCTTTTCCCGGCCGGCTAGCAGGTATGAAGCCAGCTTCCGATGAAAAAACAAGCGGCCCTTTAACGGCATCTTCTAAGACTCCAAAGATAAAGACCTACCCCCAAGGTAATGGCCATGTCCGCCAGGTTGAAGGCGGGCCAGTGGTAGGTCCTCCAATGGAGATCTATAAAATCAAAGACGCTTCCATGCCAGAACCGATCCCAGGCGTTACCCAAGGCCCCGCCGGCTATCAGACCCAAGGCCCATTGCTGAAAGGGGGGAGCCTTACGAGCGGCTAGGGCCAGCCCCAGGGCCACGGCCAGAGCCAAGACCACCAGGAGAAACCGGCCCTCTTGGCCAGCCCCGGCCAGAAGTCCAAAGGCCACTCCCGGATTCCGGACCCGAACCAAGTCAAGGACCCCCGGAATCAAGACCACCTTGGGAGGCAAGAATCGCACCAATAGTTCTTTAGAAAGGAGATCCAGCCCGAATACTATAGCGCTTGCCGTTACAAATCTTTTCATGAAAGTGAGAGTCGGCCTTCGGCCTGAAGCCTCTCCACCACCGAATGACACCGGTCACAAAGCTCCTTAAACCGGGAGCCGCTTCCCACCTCAGGTTTCCATTGCCAGCACCGGGCGCACTTTTGCCCTGGAGCCCGGCGCACCAAGATTTGGACCCCCGGAAACTCCTCCGCCTCCCACAAGACTTCACCTTCCTCCGGGGCAGGGAGAGGATCCAAAACCTTAAAGGAGGATACGATGGCCAAATATTCCCAAAGGGCCGGATCTTCTACCAGCCCCTCATACTCTGGTGGCAGACGAAGTAACACCTCCGCATCCAGGGAACTTCCCACCAGCTTGGTCTCCTTACGGGCCTGTTCCAGGGCCTTGGTGATCTCGGCCCGCAGGGCTAAACGCTTTTCCCACTTCTCCACCCAGCCTGGCTCAGCCTCTGGCCAGTCAGGGGAAGGGAAGGAAAGGAGATGCACGCTTTCGGCCTCCCGGACAAAAGGATAGTGCTGGTAGACGTCTTCAGCCGTAAAAGACAAGATGGGGGCCATGAGCCGCACCAAAGTCTCAAGGGCCTGGTAGAGATAGGTCTGCGTGGCCCGGCGTCTGGGATCTTCGGGGTGTTCGCAGTAAAGCCGATCCCGATTAATATCAATGGCTAAGGCCGAAAGGTCCAGGATACAAAACTGGTGCAAGGCCTGAACCACTAGGTGGAACTCAAACTGCTCGTAGGCCTTTCTCACCCGTTTGATAAGCTGGGCCAAGCGGTGAAAGAGGTAGCGTTCGAACTCCGGCAGCTCCTCCCAGGGTACCTGGTGGTGGGCGGGATCAAAATCCGAAAGGACCCCCAAGAGATAGCGAGAGGTGTTGCGGATCTTACGGTAGGCTTCCACCAGACGTTTTAAGATCTCTTCTGAAAGACGAATATCCTCCCGGTAGTCCTCCGAGGCCACCCAGAGCCGCAGGATTTCGGCACCGTATTTCTGGATGATGTCCTGGGGGTGCACCACATTGCCCAGGCTCTTGGACATCTTACGTCCGTGGCCGTCCACCACAAATCCATGGGTCAAGACCGCCCGGTAGGGAGGCTCCCCCCGGGTTCCCACGGCACAAAGGAGCGAACTCTGAAACCAACCTCGATGCTGGTCAGAACCCTCCAAATAAAGGTCCGCGGGGAAGCCCAGCTCCGGACGCTTTTCCAGGACCGCAGCGAAGGAGACCCCGGAGTCAAACCAGACGTCCAAGATATCTTCTTCTTTACGGAATTCCTGGCCTCCGCAGGAGGGACAACGGGTCCCCGGAGGTAAAAGTTCGGCGGCCTCAAGCTGGAACCAAAGATCCGTCCCCTCCTGGGCAAAACGTTCCAGCACCGGCTGATAGTATTTCTCGTCCCGCAGAATCTCGCCGCAGGCCGCACAGGAAAAGACCACGATGGGGACTCCCCAAGCCCTCTGCCGGGATAGACACCAGTCCGGCCGTTTCTCCACCATGCCTTTTATGCGGTCCTTCCCCCAACGGGGAATCCACCGCACCCTTTCGATGGCCTCCAAGGCCTTTTTTCGGAGATCTTGGGCCTCCATAGAGATGAACCATTGCTCCGTGGCCCGGAAGATCACTGGCTTTTTACAACGCCAGCAATGGGGATAGCTGTGTTCTATTTCTTCTTGATGGAGAAGAAGCCCTTTTTCTTTAAGTAGAGCGATAATTTGAGAATTGGCCTCCCAGATCCCTTGGCCCCCAAAGAGAGGCAAAGAGGCCTCAAAACGGCCGGTATCTTCCACCGGGGAGTAGACTTCTAGGCCGTACCGAAGCCCGCTTTCATAGTCTTCTTCCCCGTGGCCGGGAGCGATATGGACACAACCGGTCCCAGCTTCGAGGGTCACGTAATCGGCCAAGATAAAAAGGGAGAGCCGATCATAAAAAGGATGTCGGGCGTGTTTGCCCTCCAGGCGGGAGGCCTCAAACCGGAAAAGGATCTCAGGAAGCTCGGCCCCGGTCTCAGCACAAAGGGCTGAAAGCCGGCCTTCGGCCAAAATCAGAACTTCTTCCCCCCATCGCACCGCCACATAGGGGTATTCCGGATTAAGGGCCACCGCCAGGTTGGCGGGAAGGGTCCAAGGGGTGGTGGTCCAGATTACTACAAAGGCCGGCCCCGGAGGAAGTTCCGGCAAGGCCTCTCGCGCGTCCTCCGCTAAAGGGAATTTGACGTAAATGGAAGGGGAACGGTGATTCTCGTATTCTACTTCGGCTTCGGCCAAGGCCGTGACACAGTGGGAGCACCAGAGGACCGGTTTTTTCCGACGATAGACCTGACCCGAGGCCAAAAAACGGACGAATTCCCGGGCGATAGTGGCCTCATACCCTGGACTCATAGTAAGATAAGGACGTTCCCAGTCTCCCAGAACCCCTAAACGACGGAACTCCTCCCGTTGGACCTCTACAAAACGTTGGGCGTAGGTCCGACAATGCTTTCGGATTTCAACTTTGGGGAGCTCCCCCCGTTTGACCCCCAACTCCTTTTCTACGTTCAACTCGATGGGAAGCCCATGGCAGTCCCACCCTGGGACGAAAGGGGCTTTAAAACCAGCCATGCGCCGACTTTTTAGGATGATGTCTTTCAAGACCTTGTTTAAGGCGGTGCCCATGTGGATGTGTCCGTTGGCGTAAGGAGGGCCGTCATGAAGGATAAAGACCTGCCCGTCTCCCTCTTGAAGCCGATGATAAAGGTCGATCTTTTCCCAAAAGCGGAGAAACTCCGGCTCTCGAAGGGGAAGTTTCCCCTTCATGGGAAAGGTGGTGCGGGGCAAATTGAGGGTCTCTTTCCAGTCCATGCCTTGAGCCTCCCGTTGAAAACTCGCCTGGGGCGTTCCTTGACTTCATAGAATCTGGTCCCCTGGCCTCACCGGGGCTTATATTAAAAAGGGTCCCGGTTTTGGCCAAGTCCCGCCTAATAGATACCTTAATATTGCTCTGAGGGCCACATGTCTGGGGTAAAACGAACCACGCGATTGCGCCCCCTCTCTTTGGCTTTATACAAAGCTACGTCCGCGTATTTTATGGCCTCCCAGATCCCTTGGGCATCCGTAGGAAATTCGCTAACTCCGATAGAGATAGTGCGTTGAATCAATCCAGTAGGCACTTCAAATCGGTGACTTTCTACTAAACGTCGCAATTTTTCCGCTACCTTGAGGGATTCGTCTTTTTGAACGTCTACCAGCAAGATGAGAAACTCCTCCCCTCCAAATCGAACCACTATATCCGAAGAACGGACGTTTTTCTTTAAGAGTTGCGCGGTTTCCCGTAGGATACGATCCCCCACATCGTGGCCGAACTGATCATTTATGGACTTGAAGTAATCCAGATCCGCCATCAAGATCCCCAAGACCGACTTGCGCCGCAGGATCCCGGCTACGATATTATCAATGGCTTCTTCCAAGAAACGGCGGTTGTATAAACCTGTAAGAGGATCCTTAAGGCTTTGATCTTTTAACCTTTCGGCGTACCGTTTGGCCTCGATAACCGGCACCGCCTCTCGAATATATCTCTCGGCTAGTTGGAGTTTTTCGCGGATCTTTTTGGAACTCCGGGTCTCCGGGGTCTTGGGTAAAAGGATCTGAGCCACCCCGATACACTGCCCCCCGCTTATAAAGGGAATACAATAGTGTTCGGCCTCTTCCGGCCAGAGAAAGAGGGGACAAACCCCGTGTTGAATCATGGAATTTACCGGATGCCCCGTCCTTTTGGCCCGGCAAAAATCGGCGTTAAATAGTTTTTCGGAATTGACTTCGAGCTCTGAGGGTGAAAGGTGCATGATTTGCATGGTGTTTTGAGAGTTAGAGACCTGATAGAAGGCGAAGGTGGTAATCCCCAGTTTTTCTTTAAAGACCTGGGCCAGGCGCTCGTATACTTCTTCTACGGTCTGATCCTCTTCGATGGTGTGTTTGAAAAGGGCTAGCTCGCCATAATTCCGCAGGAGATTCCTCACCGCCTCTGTTAGCTGGCCAATTTCATCCCGAGCATAATAACGCCATTCACAGGTCTCGGGATCTTCCAAGCAATAGGTCTCCTTTCGAAAAAGGAGGTCCCGGATCTGAGCTGTAATCCGATCTAAGGGGCGCTTTACCATCCAGAAAAAGGCCAAAGCTCCCCAAAAGAGAAAAAAGACCAAGACTAAAAATAAAATTACTAGAAAAAAGGACTGTCTAGAAGTTTGTTTTAATTTTTTTTGGATCTTACTTTCTCCTTTTAGAGCCAAACCTAGGAGGCTTTCCCAGCGTTCAGAATTTCGAGGATCTTCGGGATTCTGATAGATGGCCTCCAACAACTCCCGTATCTTTGGATCTTCTAAGGGATGCTGGACCTGAAGCAAAGTCCAGAGGTCTCTTTCATAGGTTCCGCCCTTAAGTCCCACCTGAGCCAGGCTTTTGATCTGGACTGTTAAATAGGTCCTCTCTGAGACCTCGGAGGAGGCCTTCAATCTTTGGCTAAGCCACAGGCCTTCTTGCGCCAGGGCCTTATAACTCAAATAGGGCGATTTTTGGATATAGGCCTTAAGAGTGCTGAATTCCGTATAAAAATAGAAGGCAATGAGGGTGTTGATGATCACGCAGGCCCCGATGACCGCCCCCACCTTCCATAAAAGGCTTAGATTTAAAATTCTACAAAAAATTCTAGCTATAAAAGGACTTTTACTTCCCATTATTAGTTCAAGGTTTTAATTTTTCGGTCCAATTTTATCTTAACGTATTTTATATGAAGTTTTGGCAAAAACAAAGCTTTTTTAGCCCGTTCTGAAAAAGCATCCGTCCTTAAGGCCTCCAAAATCGAAAAGGGCTTGGGAGAAGAAAGCTAAGGCCGCCCTTTATAGCCTAGGCCAATGAAAAATATTTCCCGGCTAGCTGACCGAGTGCTCTTGGGCCGAAAGAGCTTGGTTTTTTGAAAGTATTTCTGCACCTGCTTTTTAAAGTCTGGAAATTTCTCCCCCTCAAAGACCTTAACCATAAAGTTTCCCCCGGAGCACAAAAGCGCCTGGGCCAACTCCCAGGCCCTCCGGGCCAAGTGTAAGGACCGGAAGTGATCGGCTGAACGTTCGCCAATGGTCTTAGGGGCCAGATCGCTTAAAACCACATCGTAACAGGCCTTAGGAGAAAGGACCCTTAGCTCTTCTACCTCTAGCTCAAAGACGTCTTCCTCTCGAAAGACAAAGTTAGGCGCAGAAAGATTAACCGCTGAAAGATCCACCCCTACTACTTTTCCCGAAGGGCCCACCACCTTCAAAGCGTATTGGCTCCAGGCCCCTGGAGCGCATCCCAAATCTAAGACTATATCCCCAGGCTTAAGGAGACCGTATTTCTTTTGGGCTTCTTGGAGTTTATAGACCGAGCGGGCGGCAAAGCCCTCGGCCTTGGCTTTGCGGGTATAATGGTCAGCCCAAGTCTTTTTAGCCATTAGGAGCCTAATTGGCGCGAGCGAGCCGTGGCGGCAGAGACCGCTTCCATGACTATCCCTTGGAACCCCCGTTCGGCCAAGACTTTAAGTCCCGCGATAGTAGTTCCCCCAGGGGAGGTGACCATAGCCTTGAGAAGGTAAGGGTCCCTTCCGGTCTCTTTCATCAATTTGGCCGCCCCCAAGACGGTCCCCAAGGCCAGCTTTTCCGCCACCTCGCGGGGCAACCCCTCCTTGACCCCTCCGTCTATCAGGGCCTCTAAAAAAGCAAAGACGTAAGCCGGTCCGCTCCCAGAAAGCCCGGTTACGGCGTCAAAGAGCTCCTCTGGGAGACAGACTGTCTCCCCCAGGGCCTTAAAGATCTCTTCCGCCCGCCTCAAATCCTCCTCGCTAGCCCGGCCCCCTTTACAAAGGGCGCTTACCCCAGCCAGCACCAGGGCCGGGGTATTAGGC
>JALWWR010000030.1 GCA_026993045.1 Thermodesulfatator sp. | reverse complement strand
CGATAAATGAGCGGATCCCTTCAATCAAGAGATGGGTCAGGGGAGAGAGCTTCCGGTACGCCGGGTCAAAAGCCCCCATGAGGTAAAAAACCTCCCCTTTTCCCAGAAGGAACAGAGCTCCCCCAAGAAATCGGTCCTCCAGAACCAGGGAAAGGAGCTGGACCTCCGGAAAGCGAATCAAAAACTGGAGGAAAGGGAGAGGGTAGTTCTCCCGTCCCAGAACCCGTCTGGAAAGCGCATGGAAATTTCCGATCCATCGCTTGTCCCAACTGATGGTTGCCCCAGCCTCTAAAGGACGCCGGTACACGCTCCGGGTCTTGTCGCTCAGGGACCGAAAATAACGCTCGAAATCCGGGGGGAGAAAGACGAGATAGGTCCGGAAAGAGCGGACCTCAAAGTCCCATATTTCCAGTTCTCGAAGCCCCTCAATGAGGAAGGTATCCAAGGGGTGGGCCGTGAGATGAAGGGCCAGAACGCGCGGGGAAAGAAGGCTTTGAAGGACTTCAGCCATCTGCTTGGGGGAAGGAGGAAGGCCGCGGGTGAGGAAACCGCCGTACCCCCCTCGAGGGCCGGAGTAAAGGATGCGGAAAGGGCCGCGATGGGCGATTGCAAGAGGGAGAAGGAAAGGCTCGGCTCCTGCACTTCCGGAAAGAACTACGGTTTCATACCCAAACTTTCCCGCCTCATGGGCTTGATACCAGAGGGGGGTGTGGAAAAAGCTGTAGAAGGAAAGTCCTTGAAGAAACGCCCACCAGTCCTGCTCCGTGGCTCGATAGAGGGGAAGCGTCTCAAGACTCCGCGACATAGGTCATGTTCCGCCCCATCTGCTTGGAGCGGTAGAGAGCCTCATCGGCCAGTTCTAAGAGGTCTCGATGGCTGGAAATCCCCCGATGGGGATACCCCGCAACGCCGATGCTCACGGTGATCCGGATCGCTTGCCCTCCGTACATGATGACCTGTTCCTCTACCGCTGTCCGCAGGCGCTCTGCAACCAGAACCGCCCCTTCCTTCTCGGCACCGGGAAGGATCACCAGAAACTCCTCTCCCCCATACCGGCACACAATATCCTCCTCCCGAACCGATTTTCGGATCACCTGGGCCACCATTTTGAGCACGAGATCCCCCGCCGCATGACCGTAAGTGTCATTCACCCGCTTGAAATGGTCGAGATCCAGCATCAGGATCGAAAGTGGAGTCCCTGTCCGAAGCGCCCGCGAAAACTCTTCCCGAAGCCGCAAAAGCCCAAATCGTCGGTTATAAGCTCCTGTCAGCTCATCCACCGCAGCCAGAATTTTCAGTTTCTCATGAGTCAGCGCATTGTCTAAAGCGGTCCCCGCCTGCCCGGAGAGCGTCTCCAGAAGGTAACGCTCTCGTTCGGTATACGGTGTTGGCTTAAACAAGAGAAATCCACCCAGCAGCTGCTCTCCTTGAAGGACAGGGAGAAGGTAAAGGTGAAGGGTTTTGACCTTCGTCACAGAAAAGTCCAAGACCATCTCAGAGGGGAGGGAAAGAAGGGTAGGTTTCCGGGTCTGAAGTTTGGAAAGGACCTCAGGGCTCAAAGTTTCCCGAAGATGCGCGGGGTCAAACCCCTCTTGGTAGGCAAGGCGGAAGAGATCACCACTTCCTTCCCCGGGTTCCCGAACGTAAAAAGCCCCCGCCAAAGAATGGGTGAAGGAAACCAATCTGTGGGTAATCTTCCGGGCAAAGGTTTCCAGATCCGAAAAGGTGGAGAGCTCCTGAGCAAAGGCTTCCATCATCATCTCGATCTCGAAGCTGTTCCGGATGCTGTTCACCATCTCGTTAAAGCTCTGGGCGATTTCTCCTAAGGCATCTTGCGAGTGGAAGGTCAGGTAACATGCTTCGGGGCAATAGCTCTCATGGGTGTAAACCATTTCCGTGACCTTTCGAGAGATGTCCCGCATCCGTTCTCCTAACGCCTTGATGTAGCGCCCCACCACCTTATCGAAAAGGAAGAAATTGAACCCGCCTACGGTAAAGCCTGCCAGGATGCACATGATCCAGAAGGTGAGGCTTAAAGCTTCCCGGACCCCGAGGATGAGGTAAGTGAAAAAGGGGAAGATCAAGCCGATCAGGCCACCGAACCCCACCGAATAGAGAGCCAAATCCTTTAACACGCTCCGCGTGAGCCGCATCACGGGAGAGTCTAACCCTCCCCTTCACCCCTTGTCAATCAAGGCACAGCTGAGGTTCGGACAAGAGTTTGGACCCCCCCCACCCCAACCCTGGAGTTTGGCCTTTTTAGGGAGAAGAATTGAAAAAGGGTGCCTCCTGAAGTAAAGTAAGG
>JALWWR010000029.1 GCA_026993045.1 Thermodesulfatator sp. | reverse complement strand
TCCCCTCAAGGCCTATTCCTTAGAGGGCACTTCCCGACACTATTTTCCCCGACGCCGGGTCTTTTATCCTGACCGGGTTCTCAAAAAGACCTTGGCCGAAAAACTAGCTTCCTACCAAATTTCATATCAGGAGGGGGCCATAGTCTCTACCGACGCCCCTTATTGGGAAGACCGGGAATTTTTAGAAAAATACGGGGCCTTTTGTCAGGCGGTGGACATGGAGACCTCCGCGGCCTTGGCGGTGGGGGAGGCCTTGGGGCTTAAGGTGGCGGCTGTTCTTTTTTTCTCAGACCAGCTCTCTCCATCCGGCCGGAAAGTCTTTCCCCCTGCGGCCTTAGCCTCTTTACGTTCTCAGATCCTTCCCGCCCTTCAAGCTTGGCTAGCAGCTGGTAAACTTTAAACATGCGCAATCCCTTTGAAGTCTTGGGGCTATCCCCCAAAATTGTTAAAGAGCTGGACGAAGTCAGTCTTTTTCGGCTGGTAAAGGCCTGCTATCGGGCTTTGCAGCAGGTCTACCATCCAGATCTGATCTCAGGCTCTGGAGAGCGAGCCTTAGAACTAAATCTGGCCTTTGAGGCCTTAGACCTTCAGCGCAATCCGGAATCTTTTCGCCACCATCGCCGCCGCTATATCAAACGCCTCTCCCGCAAGACCTTGCGCTCCCGCTTGGAAGAGCTCACCCTGAAATTGACCCGGGTCTTTCGGGAAAAATTGCTTTTAGAAGAAAATTTTTGGGAGGAGCTCCTCCGGCGAGCCCAGGTTGAAAGGCATCTCCTTTGTCCCCCTCCCCAAAACCTCAAGGTCCAGCTCTACGATCTCATCGCCAAATACCGTTCTCCCTTTCCGGCCTTTGGTTCCCGGGCCCCCTTTAAAGAACTTTACTTTGATCCCCACGGAGAGCTTTACTGGCGGTACCCCCAAAAGGCCCCACGCAAGGCCGCCCAGGTCAAACTTATCGGCTGCGTGCTCCGGGAAAAGATCGAGCCCTGGTTTCTCCTAGAAAAGAGTCCCGGGGGAGAGGACCTTGTGGCCCAAGATTATATGAAAGCGGAGACCTTCCGCCGGGCCTGTCTGCCCTTTTTACGCACCACTCTGACTCCCAACGCCTACCTCTTTTCCGTGCGCCACGGGGACTTTACCCGTCTCTACCTCGAAGGGCTTATCTTACGCCTCACACCTTTGGAAGACTCTCCTACCATAAATGTCAAAAAGCCCTCTGATTCTTTACAGATTTGTGAAAAATATACGGATTTTGAGGCCCCTTGGGACTTCTCTTGGCCCTAAAGGCTGGGCTTTCAGTTTTTGGCATCTCCTTTGCAAAATAAGCTAAAAAGTCAGGAGGCCGATATGAAAAAGGTGGAGGCCGTTATCAAACCCTTCAAGTTAGAAGAAGTAAAGGAGGCCCTGACGGAGATTGGGGTGCAGGGTATGACGGTCACGGAGGTCAAAGGTTTTGGCCGCCAGAAGGGTCACCAAGAGATTTACCGGGGAGCGGAATATGTGGTGGATTTTCTCCCTAAGGTGAAGTTAGAGATTGTGGTGCCCGAGGAAATGGTGGACCGGGTGATTGAGACCATCTTAAAAAGCGCTCGCACCGGGAAGATCGGCGACGGTAAGATCTTCGTTTATCCGGTGGAAGAGGTGGTTCGGATCCGGACGGGAGAAAGAGGCCGGGAGGCCATCTAAGATATATCCTCATTCAACTCCGCAAGAGAGAAGCGGGCCGGAAAAGGCCAAGATGAGAGATTTGGAAGGGGTTGATCTTTCGCCGGTGAGGCAAGCCGTTCCGTCTGATCAACAAAAAGAGCGCTGTATCTATCTCGACCGGTTTGTAAAAGACCTTTGGACTCCGGCTCGGAAATCGGCTGAGGAAGAAGAACTGGCCTTGATCGCCTTAGGGGGCTATGGGGAGGGGTTGCTTTGTCCGGGCTCGGACGTGGATCTCCTTTTTTTACATCGGGGACTTCCGGAAGACCTTTTAAGTCGCTGGATAGAAAACATCATCTATCCCCTCTGGGATTACCGGTTTGAGGTGAGTTATCGGATCTTTACCGTGAAAGAGGCCTTAGAGTTTGCCCTAGAGGATCTCACCTTTTTTACCTCGCTCCTTTCGGCCCGCTTTATCTGCGGCTCCGAAGACCTCTTTCAGGAGCTACAGCAAGGTTTTGAAAAACTCCTTTTGGGACGAGAGAAGGAATTTTATGAAAGGCTAAAGTCCCTGCGTCAGGCCCGTTTAGAACAGTTAGGAGAGGAGGTCTATTTCTTAGAGCCTCATTTAAAGAATAGTCCTGGAGGATGGCGGGACTTTCAATTTTTCCTCTGGGTGGGGCGGATCATCTTTGGTTTTCAGAGCCTTTCGGATTTCACTCAGGCCGGTCTCCTTAGCCCTAAAGAAGAGACCCAGCTGATGGAGGCATCTGAGTTTCTCCGACGGGTGAGAGAAGAGCTTCACATCTTTTGCGCCCGGAAGGAAGACCGCCTTTATATGGAATACCAACCGGAGATCGCCTTGCGGCTGGGATTTGGTCGAAACCGGGCTGGGACGGAGGCCTTCATGTCCCGGCTCTTCCGTTCCTTGATGACCATCCGGGAGGCTGTGGAAGATCTTACCGAGGAGGTGGAAGGCCTCTTTTTCCCCCAGTCTAAAGAGGAGAAGATTCCCCTTGAAAAACCCGCTCCGGCCCAGGAATTTTTGCTGCGGATCTTTTCCCTTCAGGCCTCTGAAGGACGCCGGTTTGACCGACATCTCAAACGCTACCTCCGGGGCCGCCGCTGGTCTCCTGAGGAATTAAGACCCTTGCAGGAGGTCTTTCCCGACCTTCTACAGGCCCCTCACAGTCTCTTGGTCCTGCGGACCCTGAGGGATACTGGTCTCCTAGGGGCCTTGATACCAGAGTTTGAAGCCCTTTGTGGACGGATCCAGTACGACGTTTACCACCTCTACGCCCTGGACGAGCACCTTTTTCTTACGGTGAAGGCCCTGGATTACTGGTGCCGCCAGAAGCCAGAGCTGGCTGAACAGGTTTCTTCGCGCCGGGCCCTATATCTAGCGGCCCTTTTGCACGATATAGCCAAAGGCGAGGCCCAACATGCCGAAAAAGGGGCCCAAAAGGCCCGGCCCATCTTAGAATCTTTTCCCCTTTCGGAGGAAGAAAAAGAAGAAGTCTTGTTTTTGATCAGGCAACACCTTCTTTTGGTGGACACCGCTCTACGGCGGGATCTAGCCGAAGAAAAGGTGATCGAAGAGGTGGCCTTAAGGGTAAAAAATACCAAACGTTTGACCGCTCTTTACCTTTTAACTCTAGCCGACTCTAAGGCCACCGGTCCCAAGGCCTTTACCTCTTGGAAACTGGCCCTGCTAGAGGAACTTTACCTCAAGGTGGAGCGGCTTTTGGAGCGGCAGGGGGCCTCCTGGCAGCCTGAAGACATAGCCCAAAAAAGAAGACTCTTAAAAGAAGAGTTCCCTTCCTCTTTGGTGAACCGCATTCCCTTGGCGCAGCTTGAAAGTTACAGCCCCTCGGAACTGAGACAGCTCCTCTTTCTGGTCTCTTATTTTGAGAGTCAAAAGCCCCTTTTTGTCTCACAGGAGGAAAGCTCGGCCTCCATGATCCGCGTTTGGGTGATAACCCGAGACAAACCCGGTCTTTTCGCAGAGCTAGCCGGCACCTTTGGGGCCGCCGGTTTTGACGTTCGCAAGGCCCGGGCCTATACTTGGTCCGGGGGTTTGGCGGTGGATGAATTTTGGCTGGATCCCTTGACGGAGGAAGCTCGCTTGGAGATCTGGAAAGAGCTCTTTCGGAAGGTCTTGAATGGAGAGCTTTCCCTTCCGGAACTGGTTCAGAAAAGACGTCCGACCTTCTGGCCTTCCAAACCCCGAAATCCTCTTTTAGGTCCCCCGGAGGTGCGGATCGATCAGGAGGCCTCGGATTTTTACAGCCTCTTTGAGATTTACGCCCCGGATCAACCGGGGCTCCTCTTTGAGATCGCCTATCTAATTACCCAAGAAGGGTATATCATAGGGAAGGCCCTTTTATCGGAGAAGGAAGACCTGGTGGCTGACATCTTTTATCTTCAGACCCAAGAGGGCGAGAAGCTTTCGGCCGAGGAGGCCGAAGGGCTTAGAGAAAAAATCCAAACCAAACTAAAGGAGGTTGTATCATGACGCCCAAAGAAGTCTTGGAGTTTGCCAAACAGAACGGAGTTAAGATGGTAGATTTGAGGTTTACGGATTTTCCCGGAATGTGGCAGCACTTCAGCGTGCCCATTGAGGAACTTACGGAAGAGTCCTTTGAAGCAGGCTTTGGTTTCGACGGATCTTCCATCCGGGGCTGGCAGGAGATCCACGAAAGTGACATGATCATCGTCCCGGACCCCACCACGGCTGTGATTGATCCCTTCTTTGAGGTTCCCACCTTGGTGCTCATCTGTAACGTCTATGATCCCATTACCAAAGAGGCCTATACTCGGGATCCCCGATACGTGGCCATGAAGGCCGAAGAGTATCTTAAGAGCACCGGCATTGGCGATACGGCCTATTTCGGACCAGAAGCGGAGTTTTTCATCTTTGACGATATCCGTTACGACTCCTCTTCTAACTTTGCCTTCTATTACATTGACTCCATTGAAGGCATCTGGAACTCGGGCCGGGAGGAGTGCCCCAACCTGGGTTATAAACCCCGGCACAAAGAAGGCTACTTCCCAGTGCCGCCCTCGGACAAGTTTCAGGATATGCGGACTGAGATGGTCCTTACCATGCAGAAGGTGGGCATCCATGTAGAGTGTCAGCACCACGAAGTGGCCACCGCCGGCCAGGCCGAGATCGATATGCGCTATGCCCCGCTCCTCAAGATGGGGGATCAGCTCATGTGGTTCAAGTACATCATTAAGAACGTGGCCTATCGCCACGGAAAGACCGTGACCTTTATGCCCAAGCCCCTTTTTGGAGACAACGGCTCTGGGATGCACACCCATATGAGTATCTGGAAAGGGGACACCAACGTCTTCGCTGGGGATCGTTACGCCGGTCTCTCCGAGACCGCCCTTTACGCCATTGGTGGAATCCTGAAGCACTGTAAGGCCGTTTGCGCCTTTACCAACCCCACTACCAACTCTTATAAACGTTTGACTCCGGGCTTTGAGGCCCCGGTGAACCTCTGTTACTCCAGCCGTAACCGTTCGGCGGCCATTCGGATCCCCATGTATAGCCCCAGCCCCAAGGCCAAGCGGATCGAATTCCGCACCCCGGATCCCTCCTGCAACGGTTACATGGCCTTTGCCGCCATGCTGATGGCGGCCCTGGACGGGATTGAAAACCGGATCGATCCGGGCGATCCCATGGACAAAGACCTCTATAGCCTGCCTCCGGAAGAGCTCAAGGAGATTCCTACCACTCCGGCCACTCTGGAAGAGGCCTTACAGGCCCTGGAAGAGGATCATGAGTTCCTTCTCAAGGGAGACGTCTTTACCGAGGACCTCATCCAGAAATGGATTGAATATAAGAGGGAAAACGAGGCCGATCAGGTGCGTCTCCGGCCCCATCCTTACGAGTTTTACCTCTACTTCGACATCTAAGACCCCTTCTCCGGCTGGGGGCTTCAGGCCCCCAGCCTTTTGGGGCCAAAAATTTTCGAGTCTCCCTACAAAGAATAAATCTTAAAGACTAGTCCCTTTTTCTAAGAAAGGCTGTTAGTGAACCCTCTTTCAATTTCTTTAAAACTCAAGCCAGACTAAGGGGAAAACGGGTCTAGCCTTGGCGAAACAAAAGCTCCAGAGGATTTGTTAGGCCTCTAGGTAAGGCTTGAGTTCGCGGATGCTAAAGGGCTTAAAAAGGACCGGAATCCCGGGTCCGCAGGGCTCTTGGGTTACAAGGGGGGTGTAACCGGTGATACAGACCACCTTGATATGGGGGTAGCGTTTTACGATCCAGGCCACCAGTTCGGGCCCTGACATCCCTGGAAGGACTATGTCCACCAAGGCCAGCTCTACTTCTGAGCCTCGCTGCACCATAAAGTCTTGGGCCTCCAGGGCGTTATGAAAATAAAAGACCTGGTGCCCCAAAGTTTCAAGAAGCTCTTTTAGAGTCTCGCCCAGTAAAATTTCGTCTTCTACCAGTAAGATGTTCATGGTTCCTCGATATGGTTTATAGGGATAAGGATCTTGAAGCGGGTCCCCCTTCCAGGGCGGGAATAGATGACCATGCAGCCCTCATGAGCATAAACCATGGCCTTTACCGCTGCCAGCCCCAACCCTCGCCCCAACCCTTTGGTGGAATAAAAGGGTTCCAGAACATGGGGCAGTATCTCCGGGGGAATACCCCGCCCCTGATCCTTTACTTCAATGGCTATCCAGCGTTTGACCTGGGTCTGGCTGCAGAAACGGACCTTATAAGGACTTCGAGAAGCCTTCTCATGTTTGTGAGAGGCGTTTAGGGCGATGCTCAAAGTGATTATCCCGGGATCTTCCCCGTAAGCCTCGGCGGCGTTGATGACCAGGTTGACCAAGATCTGTTCCAAGGCCAGGGGGTCGATTTTGGCTGGGGGAAGGTCCTGGTCCATCTTCAATCGGAGCCGGAGATGGGGAGGCAACAGGGCCCGTAGGAATTTTATGACCCGGGGCAAGAAGTCTTTGAGATCCACGGTCTTTTTCCCTAAGACCTCTCCCCGGGCGTAAAGTAAGAGCTGTCTTACCAAAATGGCCAGATCTTGGGCGGCAAATTCGGCCTTGTGGATCCAGATTTCAGGACTCTGCTGGTAGGTCTTCAGAATCTCGAGGGAACTGATAATTACGTTTAAGAGATTGTTAAACTTATGGGCCAGATTCCCAGCCAGCACGTTCAAGGTCTTGGCCTTTTCCGCCTCACTCAGCTCCTCCTGGACCTTTAATTCTTGGCTCACATCTTGAGCTGCCAACAAGACTAAATCAGGAGAGAGCTTTTTTAAGGTGCAAAGGTAATGGGTCTCTCGGGGGTTTGAGAGTTTGCAATGCCGAGAAAGGATTTCCCCTGGGCTGAGCCCCTGGGCCTCCGCCAGAAGAGGGCCCAGCCGGGAGCCAAAGGCTTCCTGGATAGCCTCAAAGTCCCGGTTAGCAAAAAGCTTGCGTGGGGGTCTTTGAGCCACATTCCAGAGCGCCAGACCAAAGCCGATTTCTTCATAAAGAGCCTTAAGAAAGAGCTTTTCTTCTTCCCGTTGCCTTTCCTGCTGCTTTGTCTCTAGAAGGAGGCCATAAAACTCTCCCAGTTTCTCCAAGGCTTCTTTTTCCCGCCGGGTATAGCGCTTGGGGGCATTGGCTATAGCCAAGAGACCTTTAGGACGCCCCTGGCGCCAAATGGGGTAAATGGCCACCCGTTCAATGGGAATGTGCCCTTTGGGAAGGCCCTTAAAATAGGAGTCTTTGGTCAAGCAGTTGGCAATGTAAGTTCGTTTTTCTTCTAAGGCCTTGGCAAAGACTCCTCCCAGGCAAGGGATCCGTACGGTGCGAATCTTGCATTGACGATAACAACGGTCCACAAAATTGGGGAAATACCAACTCTGGGTAAGTTCATCCCACATCCCTACCAAAGCCAAAGGACTGTTGGTAAGACGTTTAAGGGAGCGGATCAACTCCCGCCCCAGTTCTTCAAACTTCTTCTCGCTGGCTTCACGAGACAGACGATAAAGACAGGCCTCTAATCGGCGCCGAAAAGAGAGTTCTTCCTTAAGACGCTCGATACGCTCCACGACTGCCCCCTTGATCTGGGACTTTTTACCAAAAGGTTTTTATGATGACAAGAGGGCTAACTTTTGGTAATAAAAAGCCCCAAAAATTGAACTAAGGAGGGTTAAATGGAATGCACGTTGTCTTTAATCAAGCCCGACGGGGTGGCCCGCGATC
>JALWWR010000028.1 GCA_026993045.1 Thermodesulfatator sp. | reverse complement strand
CGCACCATTGAAGAACTCCGCAAAAAGGCCCGTTTTGTGAAGATAACGCCGGCTGGTCTGCGGGAAAGCCATGTTCACGACGTAACTATTGTTAAGGAAGCCCCCAATTATTGGGTGGGAAGGTAAATGCCTCTTTATAGCTGGGTAGGAAAGACCCTTTCGGGAGAGGTGCGCCGGGGCGAGATGGAGGCCCCGGATCCCAAAATAGTGGAGGCTCGTCTCAGACGGCTTCAGGTCGTCCCGGTAAAGATTGTAGAGAAAAAAGAGTCTTTCCTGGCCCGTTTCCGTCCCAAAAAAGTCCGGGGTAAAGAGCTAGCTATTTTCACCCGCCAACTGGCCACCATGCTAGAATCCGGGCTGCCTTTAGTACAGGCCCTAGAGGCACTAGCTAGCCAGCAGAAAAACCCCTATTTTCGAGAAGTCATTCGGAAAATAAAGACTTCGGTGGAAGGAGGGGAGACCTTAGCGGAGTCCCTGAAGGAATTCCCCAAGGTCTTTGATGATCTTTATTACCAAATGGTAAACGCCGGGGAGGCCGGGGGGACTTTGGATGAAATCTTAAAAAGGCTTGCCACCTATCAAGAAAAGATCCTGGCCATAAAGGCCAAAATTCGCCAGGCCATGATGTATCCGGCGGTGATCGTGCTGGTCACGGTGGTGGTGCTTACCATCATCATGGTCTATGTCATTCCCAAATTTGCCCAGCTTTTTGCCGAAGCCGGACAAGCCTTACCCCTTCCCACTCAGATCGTAATTGCGGCCAGTTTTATCACTAAAAAGTATTTTCCTTTTATTCTGGCTGGCTTGATACTCCTGATTTTTCTCTTACGACGCCTCTACCGCACTGAAAAGGGGCGTTACCAATTGGATAAGATCCTCTTGAGGCTGCCCCTTTTGGGAGATCTCTTTCACAAGTCGGCCTTGGCCCGTTTTTCTCGCACCTTGAGCAGCCTTATCGCCAGCGGTGTCCCTCTCCTCCAGGCCCTCTCCATTGCCGGGCGGGTATCGGGAAACCGGGTCATAGAAAAGGTGGTGGAAGAGGTGCGTCTGAGTGTCTCTGAAGGACAGTCCATCGCCGAACCCATGGCCATAAGCGGCTATTTTCCCCATATGGTCACCCAGATGATCTCGGTGGGGGAGGCCACCGGAGCCCTGGAACAGATGTTGGATAAGGTGGCCGATTTTTACGAAGATGAGGTGGACCGCACGGTGGAGACCATCTCCACCCTTATCGAGCCCATCCTGATTGTCATCTTGGGGGGGGTAATCGGAGGGATCATTATTTCCCTCTACCTGCCCATCTTCCGACTGGCCAGCGTGGTAGGGGCCTAAAGCCCTGCTTCTCGTAATTTTTTAAGGAGTTCCCTCTGGGTGGCGTTCAGTTTGGAGGGCACTTTGGGATAAACCTCCACGTAAAGATCTCCGCGATGGCCGTTCTGATTGGGAAGCCCTAGCCCTTTTAGCCTCAGTTTGCTGCCCGGCCGGGTACCAGAGGGAACCTTAACCTTTACCTTTTTCCCGTAAATGGTGGGCACTTCCACCTCACCTCCCAAATAGAAGGTGCTGAGGGGCACCTCCTGACGGAGGTAAAGATCGCTGTTCCGCCGTTCAAAAAGGGGGTGGGGCTCGATCTTGATCTTCAAAAATAGATCTCGACGGCGCCCGTCTGGACCTAAGGGCCCTTTGGCTGCCAGACGCAGTTTTTGGCCTTCTTTTACCCCCGGAGGGATATGGACTTTTACCTTTTCCGGCCGACCCAAAGGGGCAATCGAAAGGACCTTCTCTCCTCCCTGGGCCACTTCCTCTAGGGTGACCGGGAGCTCTAGCACCATAGGAGGGCTTTCCCGAAAAGACCGGGCTGAGCTCGGCTCAAAGGTGCCAAAAAGATCGCTAAAGAAATGCGACCAATCAAAGCCCAGGCCTCGCCCAGATCTTTCCCCAAACTTAAAAAATCGCCCTAAATCAAAGTCTATACCTAGATCTTGAAAGATGTTTTCAAAATTAAAGCCTCGGAAAATGTCCTCTTGGGTATACCGTCTTTCAAATTCTGCCGAACCAAAGCGGTCGTATTGTTTGCGTTTTTCCGGATCTGAAAGGACGGCGTAGGCCTCGTTGATTTCCTTAAACTTTTCTTCGGCTTCCTTGTTGCCCCGATTCCGATCAGGATGGTACTTGAGGGCCAACCGGCGGTAGGCCTTTTTAATCTCTTCCTGGGAGGCGTTTCGCGGAACCCCTAAGATCTGGTAGTAATCCTTGGGCATGGCTAAAAGTTAAACCCCCTCTTTAACAAGTCAAGAAAGAGGCCCCCTGAGGGT
>JALWWR010000027.1 GCA_026993045.1 Thermodesulfatator sp. | reverse complement strand
CAAAGCCAATATCTGATCGATGGGATACTCTCCTCCACGCAAGGCCAGACGCTCTTTGACCCACTCTGGCTTTTCTCTAATAAGACGAATATCCAGCATGGCCGCCTCCTAAGGCCTTACCATATAATTTGTGCCACCCGGTACGTCACAAAGGCCGTGCACCAGGCCAAAATTAGTTGATAAATGACATTAATGGCGGGATATTTCAAGCTCCCGGTCTCGCGCCATATAGCCACCAAAGTCCCCACACAAGGCACATAAAGCAAGACAAAGACCATAAAGGCCAGAGCCACTGGGGGGGTAAGGCCCGAGGCTCGCAAGGCCTCCTCTAAGCTCTGGGTAGTTTCTTCTCCCACTTTGTAAAGCACCCCCAGGGAAGACACCACCACCTCTTTGGCCACAAAACCCGTAGTCAAAGCCACTCCCATCCGCCAGTCAAATCCTAAAGGGGAAAGCAAGGGTTCCAAGGCCTGCCCCACCCGGCCGATATAGCTTTCGGAAAGTTCCGGAGCCCGGCCCCCAGGACGAGGAAAAGCCGAAAAGGCCCAAAGCAGGACCGAGGCCACCAAAATGACCCCGCCCATCTTGCGGAGATAGACCCGGGTCTTGTCCCACATGTGAAAGAGCAAACTCCTCAGGGTAGGCAAACGATAAGGAGGCAGTTCCAAAACAAAAGGGGTGTCCTCTTCTTTAATCAAGATCCGCCCCAGAATTCGCGCCACCAGGGCCGCTAACACCACCCCCAAGGCATAAAGCCCAAAGACTACCTGGGTCTCGTGCCCCCGAAAAAAGGCCCCGGCAAAGAGAACGTAAACCGGAAACCGGGCGGAACAACTCATGAGAGGATTTATCAGGATGGTAAGGAGCCTCTCCCGGGGGTTTTCCAGGGTCCGGGTAGCCATAATAGCTGGAACGTTACATCCAAAGCCCATAAGAAGGGGAATAAAAGACTTGCCGTGCAGCCCCAAAGAATGCATAACTCGATCCATGATAAAGGCCGCCCGGGCCAGATATCCCGTGTCCTCAAAAAGGCTGATCCCCAAAAAGAGAAGAAGAATATTGGGAAGATAGACCAGGACCCCGCCCACACCCCCCAAAACCCCTTCCACTAAGATCTCCTGAAGGAGACCCGGGGGTAGTTTAGCGCGCAGAAAGCCCTCGGAGGCCTCCAAGGCCGCCTCAAGCCAGGCCACCGGATGGGCCCCTAGTTTGAACGTAAGATAAAAGAGGAGATACATAAAAAAGATAAAGATGGGAAACCCCAATAGTCGGTGGGTCAGAAGGTCGTCCAAACGCTCCGAGAAGCTCTTTCGGGAAAGGGCCGAGACCCGCACCGTCTCCCGTATAATTCCAGAAATAAACCCGTAGCGGGCCTCTACAATTAAAGCCTCGGGTTCTTCATCAAAAAACCGCCTCAGGTTCTCGGCTATCTCTTTAACCTGAAGCAAAAATTTTCCTCCGCCAGGCTCTTTTTGGACCCTTTCCCATACCTCGCGATCCCCTTCCAGGAGTTTAAGGGCCACCCAGCGGGAAGGGTAAGAGGAAAGGATCTTCCGGGCCTCCAGGGCCTGGGAAAGCGCCTTCAAGGCCTCCTCCAGTTCCTTTCCATAGTAGATATGAACCGGCTGGCTCTTCCGTTTCTTTTGGGCCACCTCTGAGACCACCCTCATCAAATCCTTGATCCCCAGGCCTTTGGTACCTACAGTGGGGACTACCGGCACCCCCAAGAGTCGGGAAAGGGCCTCTACGTCGATATAAATACCTCGGCTCTTAGCCACATCGATCATGTTGAGGGCCACCACCAAGGGACGGCCGAATTCCATAAGTTGAACCGTCAAATAGAGGTTGCGTTCCAGGTTGGAAGCGTCTACCACATCGACGATGACCTCTGGAGATTCTTCCAAAATAAACTGGCGGGCGATGATCTCTTCCAGAGAATAGGCCGAAAAGGAATAAATCCCGGGGAGATCTACGATCTTAAAGATCTTTCCCTCGAGAGAGAGTTCCCCTTCTTTCTTCTCCACTGTAACCCCAGGCCAATTGCCCACTTTTTGCCGGGCACCGGTGAGTTGGTTGAAGATGGTGGTCTTGCCCGCATTAGGATTGCCCGCCAGGGCTATGGTAAAAGACGACATTCCAAGACCTCCGGACCAAAATCAAGATGGGAGTTTCGGAAGACTCTAAGAGGGTACCCTCTCTACTAGCACTCGGGCCGCTTCCTCATGCCGTAAAGCCACATGATAACCCTTGACCTCGTACTCCACCGGATCCTCTAAAGGAGCATAGCGCACCACTTTCACCTCGGTTCCGGGTAGAAAACCC
>JALWWR010000026.1 GCA_026993045.1 Thermodesulfatator sp. | reverse complement strand
GGAGAGGACGGGGAAGCTTTGCGCGTGCGCCCCGAGTGGGAGCTAATCTTGGGAGCCGAAACCCTTCCTTCTCCTGAGGAAGCCTCGGCGTTGGCGGAAGTGTAGGGGTTTTACCAACGGAACTCTTCTCCTAAGAGTTCTGCCAGCTTCTCGTTGTGGGGCTGAAAGAAGGCTTCCAATTTTTGGCGAACCTCCGCGGAAAGGGAAGGGTACGAAAGGTCGTTTTTCTTAAGGAACGGGAGTGAAGGCAAATACTTTACCCCCAGAAACGCACACAGTTGAGGCAAAACCGTGGAGGGATTCGCGAAAAGGTCCTCGCTCTTTATGATGAAGAAGTGGTTCCGCGGAAATAAGGAGAACCATCGCTTAAGCTGCACATGATAGATCCCTCGTTGTAAGTACGTGTAGTGCTGATGGGAAAAGCTATAAGGAGAACCACGCAATAACGATTCTTCTGCCCCGAAGGTTCGTTCACTCTCCCGAGAAATTGCTTCCTCAAACGTAAGAGACTCAGCTTGCAAGCGACGTTCGTGGTAGTAGTGGGAGTAAGCCCGGTCCACCGGGTTCCGAAGGAGAACAACGAGTTTTACTTGAGGGAGCAATGCCTTTACCCTTTGAGGCACCAGCGGATGGAACAGATAATATGGGCTGGCTTCACCCGTGAGCATTCGGCGACCCCCAATGGGGAAATGTGCCTTATACCAACGAAGTCCACAATGATAGAAAAGGTCAAAATAATGCACTTCCTTAACCAGAGCGGGAGACACTTGGGGGTGCTGAATCAGGTATTCGTACAACGAAGTGGTCCCACCCCTCTGAGCCCCGATGATTAGGAAATCGGGAAGTTTTCGCCAAGGGGCGGTAACTAACCGCAATCTGGGTACACACCACGGGGGAGACAGGGGTTCCTGGGCCGCTTTAGGCTCTCCCACGAGACAACCTACCCGCTTCCCCCTCCCTGAAAGTGATAGCAGATCAGCTCCGCATCCTTAGGGGAGAGGGTTTCTCCCGTAAGGTTACAGTAGCACTTTCCGTCCTTCTTGAGGAAGAAGCGGCAGTGCTTGCACACTCCAAAAGGACGGTACGCTCGGCTGGCCTGCCATCGCCGCAAAAGGGACCGCAGGATCTCCTCACCGGCCCGAACCTGCTCGGGAGAAAGGGAAGCCACTGCTCGTCGCAACGTATCCGGGTATAGGCCCTGCAAAACCTGGTGCCCCTTCTGGGTAAGGTAAAGCCGGTGTACGCGTCGATCGCGATCGTCTAAACGAACCAGAATCAGTCCCTTCTCTTGCAAGACCCGCAACGATTGGGAAACCGCGCCTTTGGTTAACCCCAAATAGGAAGCCAACGCCTGGGGTGTGTTGCTGTACCGGTTGCACTGGGAAAGGTAAAACAGGATCCGGTAGTGGGTAGGGTGAAGGGATAGGGATCGCCCCTGTTTACGCCGCTCTTCGTTGATCGCCGTGCCCAACCTTTCCAGAAGATCCAGCAATCTCTCCTGCACTGCTTGCCTCCTTCTCCACTTTACAGGATAACGGAAGTGGCACTTTCGTGGGAACGAGCCCTCCCGCGGTTTGACGAGATTGCAAAAAAGGGCTATAATAGTTTAGGGTCTAAACTAATGAAAGGAGGTGCCTATGCTACGCATAACCCTGGCTACGCTTACGGGAATCCTTGCCTTAGCTATAGGCGCTACACTGTGGGGGAAAAAGCCCTCCGAGCAACACTTCCGGATGTATTTCCGGGCCTACGACACAACCATTAAAGAAACCACCATTGAAGGGGTCACTATCAAGAACGTGCGTCAGTTCAACGTTCTGAACGAGCCCGAGGATTTTGTAACCCGGGTGGGCACCAAGGTTCATTTCACCCTTATTAACGAATCTCCCATTAGCGAGAACTTCTCCGTAACCGAGTACGGTGTGGATCAGACGCTAAAACCGAAGGAGGAAAAACGGTTCTCGTTTATGGCTCGCAAACCGGGGGCGTTTACGATCTGGTGTAAGCTTCACCCGAAGAACGTCCACTTGCCGGGGACCTTTTTGGTTCTTCCGTAAAAGGGACTTAGGGAGGGGCTACGGTGCCTTGGGTGAGCAAAGCTGTGCCAATAGCCATACTCGCCTCGCTGGCCACCGGTTGCCCCTCCCCCCGTTTCCACGGGTGGGAGGTCTTAAACGGGGAACCCTTAGTGGGGCTTCCTCTTCCGTGGGGTAGGGTGACCCTGGTGTATCTGGGGTACACCCGCTGCCCCGATGTATGTCCCGTTACGCTGACGAAACTGGCCCAAGTGGTGGAACGCCTTTCCCCCCAAGAACAGTTGGCCGTATCGGTGGT
>JALWWR010000025.1 GCA_026993045.1 Thermodesulfatator sp. | reverse complement strand
CCAGGGACGGGTGGGGCGTATGGCCTCATGGGCCCCACCTTCCCCCCAAGCGCGGGGATAAAAATACTCTGGTCCCAAGGTCCTTTCGATATAAGGCTGGGCGACCTGAAAGCGGCCTGTTTCTGAGACCCGGGTTGAATCCGTGCGGTGATAGGTAATGAGTCCGCTTTCAAAAAGGTGCTGTAAGATTTGCATGGTCTCCCGGGTCGAAAGGTGCCATCGGAGATGGGCCTCTTCTAGCACGGTATCGGTGGTAAAGGGGGGAGGGGGATGCCGGATTTCTTCCTCGGTAGCCCCCGTTTCCCAATGTAGTTCCGGAAGTCTTTGTAAAGCCTCCCGAGCCTCCCGTCCCTTTTCAAAGGTGAGGGTGAAACGCAGACCCCCCAAAGAAAAACTCAAACGGTAGAGACGCCGAGCCGCCTCCTTGGCCCTTTCGATCACCCACCCTAGGACCGTGGTTTGGACCCGGCCTGCCGAAAGCCCCCGCTGGGAAAAGACCCGCCAGAGGTAACGGGAGAGAGCGAACCCTACCCACCGATCCGCTACCCGGCGGGCTAATTGGGACTTTACTCGGGAAAGGTTGAAATCTTGGGGCTTTTTAAGGGCCTGGCTTAGGGCCCGGGGGGTTACTTCGTGGAATTCCAGTCTTTTAATCCGTTTCTGAAAGGGCCTTAGGGTCAGATAAAGGTCGTAGGCGATCTTTTCGCCCTCGGCATCTGGATCCGAACCGATGAAGACCTCGTCGGCGGTAAAAGCCACCCGGGAGAGGGCCGAGAGGATCTCCTGTTTGTCCCAAACCCCTCCGGGACAGCGTTCCTCTACTTCTTCTGGATCTACCAGCTCTTCCCCGGTTTTTAGACAGCGTTTAATGGTGTCAAAGAGGGGGACGAAATGTTCTCTTTCTTTGAGGACTCCAAAAAGTCCTCGGCGGCGGGAGAGATTGAAGACGTGGCCTAGGGAGGCCGTCACCATAAGAACGCGGCCTTCTACCGGGATCTCATAAATAATTACCCGTCCCAGACGTCTCTGGGTAGGACGCCCCCAAAAAGAGGCGATGGTGCGGGCTTTGTGCGGTGACTCTACCACTAAGAGAGTGCTTTTTATATTAAGCTCTGTACCGGCTCCCTTTTCCCGGGCTTGGCGCAATTGGTCCCCAATCTCTTTGAGGTTTAGCTTTTCTAAAGGGACTAGATCCGGGGGATCTCCTAAGAAAAAACTCAGTCGACGACGCAAGCTTTCCAGGGCCTTAAAATCTTCCGCCAAGATAACCGCTAGTCCGGGCAAAAGCCCCCCGCCACTTAGCCTAGAGACCCTTCCCGAGGCCTGAAGATAAGTGGCCGCGTCCCCCCCCACCAGCCCATAATCCCCCTCCCGTTCTTCTAAAAAGACTTCTGGAGAGGCCTCTAGCTTTTTACGAAAGGCGGGGTCTCTGAGAAATCTCTCTAAAAAGCCTTTGATCTCTTGGAGACGCTCCTTTATCCGGGGATAACGCTCTAGATCTTCCGGTTTGAGGGTAAGATAGTTTCGAAGGTACCGGAGATAACTGGTAGCCCGAAGTTGGTCTTCCCCTTCCCAGAGAGGAAGCAAGGCCGAAAGCAAGGCCTGCAGTTTGGCTGGAGAATCTTCGAGACGCAAAGGAATAAAATGCTTAGGAACACCCAGAAAAAGGGCGTAACGCAGGACTTCGGGGAGATCAATCCCTCGGACCAGGGGGTTTCCTAAATGGGCCAGGCCCACCGCTACCTCAAATTTCCCCTCTTTAAGTTGAGCTATAAGGTCTTGAGGTGATTCCTCTAGATAGGATAAAGCCTTGATACCTTGGTTCCGGAAATATTCCACCACCTCGGCCACCTTTTCTTTGCCCCACTCCTCGGAAAGGAAGACCAATCCTCCCGCCCCCAGCTCTCGGATCAGCTCGGCGCTCCGGGGCAGGAGGTCGTCTTCCGGGCATAGGCGGTAGGCGTCAATGATATGCCGGAGGGTAGAAACCGCCCGCTGGATATCAAAACCCAAGAGATTTTGGAAAAGGGCCAGCCGGGAAGTGCGAGGCTTTAAGGTGGCCGAAGAAATCAAAAGCTGCCCTCGGGCCTTTTCCCGGATTTGACTTAGTTTTTCAAAGTCTTCGGGACTCTTACGCCGTTTTAAGGCCAAGGCCAGATCTTCAGGGGAAAAACCCAGAAGTTGGAAGAGTAGATCCACGTGCCGGGAGTTTTTGAGAAAGGCGTCCACATCGTCGATAAAGATCAAGGAAAAGTTGGTCCTTAAAAAGGCCTCCCGGTTCCGATACATGAAGGCCGAGGTGGCCACCAGGAGATCATAGTCTCCCTTTTCGAAC
>JALWWR010000024.1 GCA_026993045.1 Thermodesulfatator sp. | reverse complement strand
TCTTTGGGGGCCATATTGATCGGCACTACCGGGTGGGAGAAATCGCGGTCAACGAAGGCCTTATTTGTGCTTATACAGACCGCTTTTTGATTAAACTTCAGGGCCAAGGGGGGCATGCGGCCTGGCCCCATGAGGCCGTGGACGCGGTGGTGGGAGGGGCTACCTTGGTTTTGGCCCTTCAGAGCCTGGTTTCAAGGGAAATCAATCCCGCCTATCCTTCGGTGGTGACCGTGGGGAGGTTTCAGGCCGGCACCGCCCATAACGTGATCGCCGAAGAGGCCCATTTAGAAGGCACCATTCGGGCTACCCATTCCGAGATCCGAACCCGCATCCATGAAGGATTAAAGCGGATTGTAGCCGGTCTTGAGACCTTGCAACGTCTTAAAGGAGAGCTGGAGATCATTGAAGGTTACCCTCCGGTGATTAACACTCCTAGGGAGACGGCCTGGGCCCGCCAGGCGGCCTTAGAGGTGGTGGGGGAAGAGGGAGTGGTGCAAATGCCTCATCCCAGTCTGGGAGGAGAGGACTTTTCCTTTTATCTCCGTCAAGTTCCAGGATGTTTTGTCCGTTTAGGGGCCCAAAAGAGGGGTTTTGAACACGTGCCGGCCCATAGCCCGGGTTTTGATTTTGACGAAGGGGTCCTTCCCATTGGGGCCCGTTTTTTCTTTAGGGTGGCCCAATTGGCCCTTAAAGAGTTAAGTCATGCTTGAGTTTGCCTCTAGCCCGGCCTTCACCTTAGGGATCGAGATCGAATTCCAGGTCCTGGATCAGGAGACCTTGGCCTTAGCTCCTGGAGGACCTATTATCCTGGCCCAAGCCCAGCGGGACCCGACTTTGGCGCCTTGGGTTAAACCCGAGTATATCCGCTCCATGATAGAGATCGTCACACCGGTCTGCCGCTCGGTGGAAGAAGCCCATGGATGGCTCCGAAAAGCCTTGCGGAAACTTTTTGAGATTGCCGAAGGGAAGGGGTATCGGCTTTACTCCGCCAGCCTTCATCCCTTTTCCAAAGCTTTAGAGCAAAAGGTGTGGGAAGACGTCCGCTATCAGAATATTCGGGAAGAGCTCCAGATCGTGGGACGCCCTTTCATATCACAGGGCCTTCACATCCATGTGGGCATGCCCTCGGCTGGAGATTGTCTTAAGGCCTACCGCTGGTTACGGCTTTATCTGCCCCTTTTCTTGGCCTTAACCACCTCTTCGCCTTTTTACGAAGGGGAGATGACCGGGCTTTATTCTTATCGGAGCAAACTCTTTGAGGCCCTGCCCTTGGCCGGCTATCCCCGAGATTTTAAGGATTACGAAAGTTTTGCCCAGCTGGTTGAAACCTTACTGGAGTATCAGATCATCCAAAGCAGTCGGGACCTCTGGTGGGACTTAAGACCCCATCCCCTTTTTGGCACTTTGGAGCTTCGGGTCTGTGACCTTCCTTCAAAACTGGCAGAGATTTTGGGGATAGCAACTTTGGCCCGAGCCTATTTGATGTCGGTTCTAGAGAGCCCTGAAGAGGCCCCGGAAGTGCCTCAAGAGATCCTCCGCTACAACAAATGGCAAGCCGCTCGTCACGGTCTGGACGGTTATTTCGTGGATCCGGTTAGTGGGCGAAAAAACACTTTCCGAGAGATGTTTAAGGAGTTCCTTTTCCAGGCCCTTCCCCGGATCGAGTCCCGGGAGGAGCGGTCCTGGATAGGAGAGCTCGAGGAGGTTTTGGAACGGGGCACCAGTGCGCACCGCCAGATCGATCTTTACTTGGAAACAGGCGATTTCCGGCGGGTGATTCAGAGTCTGGGGGAGGAATTTTGGACATGAAAGGGGTAGTGGCTTGTGGGAATTCTTACACCGCAGAAGCAGCGGCGGAGGTGCTGGCTCAGGGCGGAAACGCCTTTGAGGCTGCGGTGGCCGGAGCTTTGGCCGCCGGGGTGGCCGAGGCCGGGCTTACCAGCTTGGCCGGCGGGGGCTTTGCCCTCTGTCATTCTATCTCTAGAAACGAGACTTTGATTTATGACTTTTTCGTAAACGCCCCGGGCCTCGGGGGCGATCCTCCCGAAAAATGGGATTTTGAAAAGGTGGTCCTGAGGTTCACTTCCTCAAGCCAGGCCTTTTACGTGGGGGCGGCTTCGGTGGCGGTCCCAGGGACTTTGCTGGGGCTTAAGACCTTAAAAGAGGACCTGGGCACCCTCTCGTGGGAAAAGATCTTGGCCCCGGCGGTGCGTTTAGCCCGGGAAGGGGTGGCGGTGGACGACCTTCAAGCGGCCTGTTTTAAGATTTTAAAGCCCATTTTTGAAAGGGATCCCTATGCTCGTAGGTGTTTTTATCCCGAAGGCAGGCTTCCTGAAG
>JALWWR010000023.1 GCA_026993045.1 Thermodesulfatator sp. | reverse complement strand
GGTCTGAAGGGGGTAAAGCCTTCCCGGAAGGGGCTGCAACTCGGACAAGGCCTCTAGGGCCTCTTGAGGGGGAACTTCCCACCATAGCCCCACCGCGATGGCGGCCAAGGCGTTTCGGACCAAGTGGTCGCCAAGGTAGCGCAAACGGGTCGCTCCCACCCGGCGCCCCTCCACCCAGAGGGTAAAAAAAGTCCCCTCAGGCCGGACCTTTATATCTTCGGCCCGCACCTCGGCTTCTATGTGTAAACCGTAAGTCAAACGAGGATGAGGAAGGTCCTGGGCCCGGGCGTAAAGCTCCTCTTCGTCGCGATTCAGGACCAGAGGGGAGGAGGGATCCAGCTTTTCATAAAGGGTAAATTTTTCCGCTAGGACCTGCTCTAAAGGCCCCAGACCCTCCAGGTGGGCCGGTCTTATGTTGGTGATTAAAGCCAGGTCCGGCTCTAAGATCTCCACCAAGCGGGCCATCTCTCCTGGAAGGTTTATTCCAAGCTCAAAGACCCCCATCTCGGTTTCGGGTGGGACCGAAAGGAGGGAGAGGGACAGACCCACCAAGTTGTTGAAATTTCCGGGGTTCTTGGCCACCCGGTACCTAGTCCCCAAGACCGCAGCTACCATCTCCTTGGTGGTGGTCTTTCCGCAGGACCCTGTGATACCCACGGTCTTTAGACCCTGCTTCCGGCGCCAGCCGCGGGCCAGATCCCCCAAGGCCCTAAGGGTGTCTTCCACTAGAATAATGGAGACGGTCTTGGGGCAATCCTCAAGCTTAAAACCCGAGGGAAATCTTGAGATAAGAAGGCCTTTAGCCCCCCGGTTTAAGGCCTCCCAGAGAAAATCGTGGGCGTCGTAGCGGGGGCCCTTTAAAGCCACAAAAAGCTCTCCTGGAGAAAGTTTCCGGGTGTCGGTGCTGACCCCTTGAAAGACGATCCCCATATCGCCATTAGCCAAAAGGCCTTGGGTGGTCCTGACCACCTCTTCGGTACTCAGGACCACCGCGGAGCTATTTGAAACCACACCCTTCCTCATATTTCTTTTGAAAGCTTCCGGATTTCTTCGGCATCTGAAAAAGGCCAGCGGCGGCCTGCTATTTCTTGGTAATCCTCGTGCCCTTTGCCAGCCACCACCAACACGTCCCCTGGTCTTAAAGTTTCTAGGGCCTTTTTTAAGGCTTCCCGCCGGTCAGGGATTACTTGATATGGAGCTCGGCCATTAAGTCCTCGCAGGATGTCGGCTATAATGGCCTCGGGGGCCTCGAAACGAGGATTGTCCGAGGTCACAAAGACCTGATCGGCCCAGGCTGAGGCCACCGCCCCCATCAAGGGCCTTTTTCCAGGATCCCGGTTACCGCCGCATCCAAAGACGCAAAGGAGACGCCCCCAAACCAAAGGACGCAAGCTCTTTAAGACTGCCTCCAAGGCCTCCGGGGTATGGGCGTAGTCCACAAAAACCCGCCCCCCTTTCACTTCCGCCACTAACTCCAAACGCCCCGGCGGGGCGGAGACCCCTGCTAAAAGCTCGCAGGTCTCCGAAGGAGAAAAATCCAAGGCCCTCAAGACCCCCCAAGCCGCTAAAAGATTGTCTTTTTGAAAATCTCCAAAAAGACGGGTCTCAAGGCCCCAGGTCTGACCTTGCTCCTCGATCTCCACTTTAAGCCCTTGGGCTCGAGAAAAGATCCGAGCTTTAATATCTTCCCCCAAGGCATAAACCTTTAGGTCCGGGGGCAAAAGGTCTCTCAGACGCTGGCCCCAGGGATCCTTCACGTTAATCACCGCTTTAGCCCCAGGGGAAAGATATTCCAAAAAGAGTCTCTTTTTAGCCTCAAAATAGTTTTCTAAATCGCGGTGGTAATCCAAGTGGTCCCGGGAAAGATTGGTAAAAACCCCCACCTGAAAGTTAAGACCCGCAAGCCTTTTCTGTTCCAAGGCATGGGAGGAGACCTCCAAAAGGGCTATCTTAAGCCCGTTTCGCCGCATTTGGTCCAACAAGGGATAAAGGGTTAAGGGAGGAGGGGTAGTCTCCCGGGCCTTAAGTCTTTCAGAACCAGTGTCGTAGATTAAAGTCCCCACTAAACCGGCCTTGAACTTCTTGTTTAAGGCCTGCCACAGGATCCAGGCCACCGAACTCTTGCCGTTAGTGCCAGTGACCCCGATAAGCACCAGCTCTCTTTCTGGATGTCTCCAGAAGGCTGCTGCCAGCCGCCCCAAGGCCTCTCGAGAATCAGGCACCTGGATCTGCGGAACCGGAAGGGCCGGATCTGGCGGGGTCTCACCCACTACCGCCACCGTTCCCCGAGCCAGGGCCTCGGGTATAAACCGGTGCCCATCGGTCTTTACTCCCCGACGGGCCACAAA
>JALWWR010000022.1 GCA_026993045.1 Thermodesulfatator sp. | reverse complement strand
TGGCTGGCCTATCGGGTAAACGGTGATTTCAGGGTCCGGCTCCTGCGAGACGCCAAGATCCTCTGGGTCTTTGAGGTGGTGGTAGCAGTAGCTTTCCTCCTCCTTTCCCTCAAGTTGACTCCGCTTTGGGGCAATTATTTAAAGGCTCCGCTCCTTTTCGTCTTTCCCTTGCTGGCGGTATTAGGGCTGATCTTGATCCCCGTTTTTCTCAACCAGGAAAAGACCCTGGCGGCCTTCCTCTCTTCGGGGTTAGCCATTTTGGGCTTTACGGCTTGGGGGGTGGCAGGCCTTTTCCCCAACCTCTTTCCTTCAAGCCTCAATCCCGAGTGGTCCCTCACCATTTACAACAGTTCTTCCAGCCTTCTCACCCTTAAAATTATGACCACCGTGGCCGTGATCTTTATCCCCATCGTGCTGCTTTACACCCTTTGGACCTATCGGACTTTCTCCTACCGGATAACTGAAAAAGAACTGGCTTACGAAGAATATTAAAAGAAAGGGGGGCGGCTTTCCCGCCCCCAATTTTAACTTGACACCCCCCTCTAACTGCCTTATAGTTATACTAACCAATTCGGGTCTTCCCCAATTCTTCCATCCAAAGGGAGCCCAAAGTCTAAAAATTCCGTTTCTGAGGTGAAGTACTATGGCTGAAGAATTGACCGCAGAGGAGATCTTGGAGGAACCTATTTCTTCTAAAGAAGTAGAAATTTTGGATCTTTCAGAGTTGCGGCGGTTGCCGTTGTCCCAACTGCTAGAGCTGGCTAAGAGATATGGAATCGAAGGCTCTACCGCCATGCGCCGCCCGGAACTGGTCTCTTCCATTGTTAGGGCCCATCTGGAGCGGGAAGGAGAGGTGCGAGGCGAGGGAGTGCTAGAGGTCTTGCCCGAAGGGTTCGGCTTTTTGCGGTTTCCAGACTACAGTTATCTTCCAGGGTCTGAAGACATCTACGTTTCCCCCTCCCAGATCCGTCGTTTTGGTCTTAAAACCGGCGATACCATCACCGGTTATATCCGGCCTCCCAAGGAGGGGGAAAAATATTTCGCCCTCCTTAAGGTGGAGAAGATCAATTTTCAGCCTCCGGAGAAGGCCCGGCAACGAACCCCTTTTGATAGCCTCACCCCTATCTACCCTAATGAATGGTTACGGCTTGAGACCACCCCCGACAACTTTTCTACCCGAATCATCGACCTTTTTACCCCTATCGGTAAAGGCCAGCGGGGTCTGATCGTGGCTCCTCCCCGGACGGGAAAGACCATGCTCCTTCAGAACATTGCCAACGGTATCGCTCGTAACTACCCCGAGGTCTATCTCATCATCCTTCTCATTGACGAACGACCGGAAGAGGTAACTGATATGGAGCGGAACGTTCCGGCGGCGGAGGTGATCAGCTCCACCTTTGACGAGCCCCCCCAGCGGCACACCCAGGTGGCCGAGATCGTAATCGAGCGGGCCAAGCGTTTGGTGGAACACGGCTACGACGTGGTGATCCTGCTTGACAGCCTCACGCGTCTGGCCCGGGCCTATAACACCGTAGTGCCCCCTAGCGGAAAGCTCCTTTCCGGAGGAATAGACGCCAACGCCCTCCATAAGCCCAAGCGCTTTTTCGGAGCGGCCCGGAACATAGAGGAAGGGGGAAGCCTCACCATTATCGCCACCTGTCTCATCGACACTGGCAGCCGCATGGACGAGGTTATCTTTGAAGAGTTTAAAGGTACCGGCAACTTGGAGATCCATTTGGATCGGCGTCTGGCTGACCGCCGCATCTGGCCGGCCATCGATATCCACCACAGTGGTACCCGAAAGGAGGAACTGCTTCTGCCGCCTGAGATTTTGCACCGGGTGTGGCTTTTGAGAAAGGTGCTTTCACCTTTAAATCCGGTAGATTGTATGGAATTCTTGCTAGACAAGATGAAAGACACTAAAAGTAACGCCGAGTTTCTGGCCTCCATGAACCAATGAGGCCGGCGTTTTTTGAGCCAAAGTTTGGCAGGGTTTTTAGATGCGTTATATTTTAGGACGAAAGAGGCAAAGGAGGGCTTAAGTCATGAAAAAGGACATTCATCCCCAATATTATCCAGAAGCGGTGGTGCGCTGTGCTTGTGGCAATGAGATGACCGTCGGGGCTACCCGGCCTGAGATTCGGGTGGAAGTCTGCTCCAAGTGCCATCCCTTTTTCACTGGGGAGCAACGTTTTGTGGACACGGAAGGACGGGTGGAAAAATTTATGAAAAAATACGCCGAATACTATCAAAACAAATAAGACCTTATGGCTTTAGCGGAACTTTACCTAGCCAAACTGGCTGAGGTGGAAAAGAAGTACGAAGAACTTTCCCGCCAGCTCTCTGATCCGGAACTAGTGGCGGATCG
>JALWWR010000021.1 GCA_026993045.1 Thermodesulfatator sp. | reverse complement strand
CCCTTGGAGCGACTCTTTCGAGGCCTTTTTGAGGCCAGCCTCCACTTTCCCCACTCTCGACTGCCGGAGCTCTTTTGCGGTTTCACTCGTCGGGCTGGGGAAGGTCCGGTCTCTTATCCGGTGGCCTGTAGTCCCCAGGCCTGGTCTTCGGGAGTGGTCTTTATGCTTCTGGCCGCGGCCTTAGGGCTGCGATTCACCCAGAAGGGGGTGGGCTTTTTCCGTCCTCGATTGCCGGAGTTCTTATCCCGGGTAAAGCTCAAGAATCTTAAAGTGCGAGGCGGAAGCTTGGACCTAGAGTTTATTCGGTACGAGAAAGACGTGGTGGTGCATGTCCTTCGGAAGCCGAAGGAAGTGGAGGTGACGATTGTAAAGTAGATCGTATGAACCGGGTCAAAAGTTCCGCCACCCGCCAGGAGGCCCCCGGCCCTCCCAAAAGGGCCTTTACTTTTCGGAGTTTTGCTTGAAATTTTTCCCGTTGGTTGGAATCAAAGAGCAAAGGCCTCAGGGCTTGGGCTAATTGGGTCGGGGTGACTGCCTCTTGTAAAAACTCCGGCACCACTGGTTCGTCTAATATCAAGTTGGGCAAGGTGATGTAGGGGACTTTAACTAGTTTCCGGGCCAAAAAGAAGGAGAAAGCCGGAAGTTTATAGGCTGCCACCATCGGGGTCTCAAGCAGGGCGGCCTCCAGGGTGATGGTTCCCGAGGCTAAAAGCGCGGCGCTGGCCTGCTTTAACACCTCATGCACGTAGCCCTCCAAGACCTTGACCTGGCGGCGGGCCTTCTCCCACCAAGGGCCGTCCGAAAGCCCCGAAGCCTTGACCAGAACCCCTTGGAGATAGGGATAGTCCTGACACAAGAGTTCGTAGGTTTCTAGAAAGATCGGCAGCAGCCGTTTCACCTCGTTTTCCCGGCTTCCGGGAAAAAGCCCCAGGATGGGACGATGGGGGGAGAGCCCTGCGATTTCACAAAAGGTCTGGCGGGAAAGGGCCGGTTTCACCAGATCCCAAAGGGGATGTCCCACAAATTCGACCCCTTTGAGGCCTTCCTTTTCAAAGAAGACCTTTTCAAAGGGTAGAATCACCACCAAGAGATCCACAAAACGGCGCAGGATTTTTACCCGTCTCCGATTCCAGGCCCAGACCTGGGGAGCAATGTAATAGAAGACCGGCACCCTGTGGCGGTGGGCCAGTTTGGCCAGACGGAGGTTAAAGCCCGGAAAATCGATGAGGACCGTAACTAGGGGGCGCTGCTGGATCAAGAATTCTTTAAGCCGGTTCCAGGCTTGACGCAAAAGTTTGAGCTGGGACCAAGAGGGCAACCCTACCACCGCCAGGGGTTCGGCTGGAAAGAGGCACTCCAGCCCCGCGGCCCGCATCCTTCGGCCTCCTATGCCGAAAAAGGTGAGCCCCGGCCAGAGTTCCCGTACCCTTCGAATAAGTTCGGCCCCGTAGAGGTCTCCGGATTCTTCGCCTGCTACCACTAGAACCTTGGGATAAGAGATCATGGAAAGATCTTCCCCAAAGTCTCTTGGATGTGGTCTTTGATTTGAAAGGCCAGCCTTAAGGCCTCTAGGGCCTCGGCCCCTCCCACCGGGGGCGATTGGCCCTTCAGGATGGCTTCCACAAAGGTCTCGAGCTCTTCCTTTAGGGGGTCGGCTTGGGGAAAATGCTCTTCCTGGGGAAGGAGGCGCCCTGCTTGCAATCGGACCTGAAAGTATTTTCGTTCCAAAGTGTCCACGGAAAAATAGGCCCCCTTTTCAAAGACCCGGAAACGCCTCTGGGGGGTTAGGGAGATGCGGCTGGCGGTGAGGTTGGCGGAACAATGGTTCTCTAAGACTAACCTTACGCTGGCGATGTCCAGTTTGTCGGAAAGCACCGGGGCCCCGCTGGCTAAAAAAGTCTTTACTTTAACTCCAGGATTCAGGGCCAGGACCAGATCCAGGTCATGGATCATAAGATCTAGGATTACGTCTACGTCCAGGGCCCGGGGGCTAAACCCCGATAGACGGTGGGCCTCAATGAAAAGGGGACGTTTGGCCTCGGAGAGGAGCCTTTTCACAGAGGGCTGAAACCGTTCGATATGTCCCACTTGCAAAAGACAGCCCTTCTTTCGGGCTCGTTCTACTAGGTCTTGAGCAGTGGAGGGATGGTCGGTTAGGGGTTTTTCCACAAAGAGGTGTTTGCCAGCCTCTAGGGCCTCTTTGGCGATCTGATAATGGGTGACGGTGGGGGTGACGATGGAGAGGGCTTCCACTTTTGGCAAAAACTCCCGGAAATCGGTAGTCCAGCGTACCCCGTATTTGGCGGCGATCTCTTGGGCCCGATCCTTTTGAAGGTCCGCCACCCCGTAAAGTTCGGCCTTTTCCATTTCGGCGAACTTGGCGGCGTGAAACCGCCCCAGATGCCCCACCCCTACTACCGCCACCCGGATCTTTTTCATTTTACCCCCACCACTATTAAGTCCTGCTTTCGGGCCAGTTCCAAGGCTGCTTCCCTTTCAAAAAAGAGGGTCCGTCCAGCCTCTAGGGCCAAGACCCGGGCCTTAGCCTCTATCATAGTCTTCAAGGTATGCAAGCCGGCCGCCGGCAGATCTAGCCGGGGGTCCTGGTTAGGTTTCATGACCTTGACCACTACTCCTCCCGGGCGGAGCTTTCCGGCTCTTCTTATGGTCTCGTCGGTGCCTTCCATGGCTTCTACCGCCACCACCATCCGATCTTTCACCACCACGCATTGACCGATGTCCAAGGCCCCGACTTCCCGGGCTATTTTTAGTCCGAAGCGGATATCTTCCCACTGGCGGGAAGAGGGTCTTTTGGGGGTCAACACTCCCTCCGGAGTGAGGAGCTCCGGCAAAAATTCGGCCGGGGAGACTACCTTGAGTCCTTCTTTTTCCAGCTCTTCGACCACCGCTCGCAGCAGGGCGTCGTCGTTGCGGCTGAGAAGCCTTCGCCAAAGCCTTAAGGCCCGGAGATCCGGGACTGCCTGGCGCAAGGCCTGGGGCTTTTCAATCTTGCCCAAAAAGGTGAGCTCCTTTACCCCTTCCCGGTGAAAGGTCTGGATGAGCTTTCCTAACTGTCCCAAGCGCAAACTAACCGTATGGGCTCCTAAGGATTTGAGCCTTTCGGCTTGGGCCTTTGAAAAAGTCACTGCCACCACCGGTTGGTGCTGGGCTCGGAGCTTTTGCACCAAATAAAGGGGGGCCTGGCCTTCACCGGCGATGAGGCCTAGGGGAGGGGAGGGCATAGGCTAAAAGGCTTCTTCTCCCTCAAAAGGCTTCCGTCGCATGATTCCCTGACGGGATGGCTGCGAGATGAATTCTATAAAGGTCTGTACGTGAGGGTCTTGAGGGAAGGCGTCCCGGAGCTCCTCCACGGTGTCCCGGATCCGGGCCGGCCCGTCCAAGAAGATTCCTAAGGCTTGGGAGATATTGCGGATATTTTTCTTTTCAAAGCCGGCCCGTCGCAAGCCGATTAGATTTACCCCTTGGATCTTGGCCGGGATACCAAAGACCTTTACGAAAGGGGGGACGTCCTTATCCACTCCGCTCATGCCGCTTACAAAGGCGTAAGGACCAATGCGACAGAACTGGTGCACCGCCGAAAGACCTCCGAAGACCACCCGGGTCCCCACTCTTACGTGTCCCCCCAGGGTGGCATTGTTGGCCATGATTATTTCATCCTCTAAGAAACAGTCATGGGCTATATGTACATAGGCCATTAGGAGACACCGGTGACCGATACGGGTCATGCCCTGATCCAAGGCCGTGCCGCGGTGGATGGTTACAAATTCCCGGATAACGTTTTGGTCCCCTATTTCTACCCAGGATTCCTCCCCTTTGTAGCCCACGTGTTGGGGATCGGCCCCAATAACAGCGTGATGGTTTATCTGATTGTACCGCCCAATGCGGGTGCATCGTTCTATGATCACGTGGGCTCCGATTTTGGTTCCGCGCCCAATAAAGACCTGGGGGCCTATGACGGCGTAAGGTCCGATTTCGACCTCCTCTTCGATCTCCGCTGAGGGATGGATCACCGCGGTGGGATGGATTTTAGGCATGGAGTTCTCCGGGTTCGATAATGGCGGCGGTGATCTCGGCTTCAGCCACCAGGCGCCCCTGCACCAAGGCTTTGGCCGTGGTCTTTATGATATGGCCTTTACGTTTAAAACCTTGGGCCTCAATGGTCAAGGTGTCTCCAGGGAAGACCGGCCGCCGAAACCGGGCCTTGTCGATAGCAGCAAAGACAAAGAGTTTGTCTTGGGCCTCGGGAAAGACGGTTTTAATATAAATTCCCCCCACCTGGGCCATGGTCTCGATGATGAGTACCCCGGGCATAATGGGATTTTCAGGAAAATGGCCCTGGAAATAGGGTTCGTTATGGCTGACGTTTTTGATGGCCCGAATATATTCCCGCTTCGGATCGATCTCTTCCACCCGATCCACCATGAGAAAGGGATACCGGTGGGGCAGGAGTTTCATGATTTCTCGGCTACCAAGGCCCTTAGAGTTCACTTTTTCCTCCCCAAAGTTTCTTCAGCTTTTGCCAGTCTTTTACCATATCAGGGAGCTTGGCAAAAGCCACCACCGCCTTGCGCCAGATGCGGATAGGGATGGCCGGGATGCCAGCCACCTCCGCTTCGGGAGGGATCTTGCCGGTGACGCCGCTTTTAGCCGCTATTTGGGCCCGGGCTCCGATCTCAGCCCCTGGGGCCACTCCTACCTGCCCTCCCATCATTACCCAGGGCCCCAGGCGGGCGTGTCCCCCGAGGCCGCACTGAGCCACGATGATAGCAGCCTCCCCTATCTCTACGTTATGGCCTATCTGGGCCAGATTGTCGATCTTGGTTCCAGGGCCGATCTTGGTGGCCCCAAAGGTGCCCCGGTCCACACAACTGTTGGCCCCAATCTCCACTTCCGGGCCGATCTCCACCGTCCCGAAATGGGGGATCTTAAGATGTTTTAGACCCTGGGGGCCGATTTCCTGGGCGTAACCGAAGCCGTCGGCCCCGACCACCGCTCCAGCATGAAGGGTCACGTGGTCCCCCAATCGCACCCCGGGATAAAGCACCACATAAGGGTAAAGCCGGCAATTTTGCCCTATTTGGGCCCCTTCTCCTACAAAGACCCCAGGATAAAGAACGCTGTTCTTTCCGATGCGGGCCTGGCGGCCAATGTAGACAAAAGGATAGACGGTGACCCCCGGTTCCAATTGCACCCCCTCTTCGATTACTGCAAGAGGGCTAATCCCAGAGGGCCTTGGAGGTTCCTTCCAAAAGAGGGCCGCGGCCTTGGCCCAGGCCACCCGGACCTGGGGAGCGATCAAGAGACTGCGTCCATCCTCTAACTCCTGGGCCAGCTCCGGGGGGACGATCAAAGCCCGGGCCTTGGAGGCCCGCGCCTGGGGCAGATATTGGCGGGATTCTACAAAAGAAAGGTCCTCTTCGGTGGCCTGGTCTAGGGAAGTAAGGCTAGAGACCTCCAGATCTTCCCCTTTAAGCTCGGCCCCGATCTTAGTAGCTATAAAAGACAGTTTCATCGCTCTTTGCGGATCATCATAACATGCTATCTTATGGGCACAAACGTCAAGCGAGGCCTTGAGAATGAAGGGACGGGAGATCCGGAAAGCCTTTTTGGATTATTTCGCCCGCAACGGGCATGAGATCGTGCCCTCAAGCTCTTTGGTGCCGGCTGATGACCCCACTCTCCTTTTCACCAACGCCGGGATGGTGCAGTTTAAACGGGTCTTTTTGGGGGAAGAAGAGCGTCCCTACAAGAGGGCCGCTTCCTGTCAGAAGTGCATGCGGGCCGGGGGAAAACACAACGACCTTGAAAACGTGGGCTATACGGCCCGGCATCACACCTTCTTTGAAATGTTGGGGAACTTCTCTTTTGGCGACTATTTTAAGGCTGAGGCCATCGCTTACGCCTGGGAATTTCTCACCCGGGAATTGGGCCTTCCTCGAGAAAAGCTTTATGTGACGGTCTTCCGGGAGGACGACGAGGCCGCAGAGCTCTGGCAAAAGATCGCCGGCCTTCCGGAAGAACGGATTGTGCGCCTTGGAGAAAAGGACAATTTTTGGGCCATGGGAGACACCGGTCCCTGTGGGCCGTGTTCAGAGATCATCTTTGACCAAGGCCCTGAGTTTGGCTGCGAGCGTCCGGACTGCGCCCCGGGGTGCGACTGTGATCGTTATCTAGAAGTCTGGAACCTCGTGTTTATGCAATATGAGAGAGACGAAAACGGGGTCTTAAAGCCTCTTCCTAAGCCCTCCATCGACACCGGTATGGGGTTGGAACGCATAGCCTCGGTGATGCAAGGGGTGCCCAGCAATTACGATACGGATCTTTTTGCCGGTTTGCGAGAGGCCTTGTCCCAATGGAGCGGTCATGCCTATCACGAGTCTCCCGAAGTTACCACCGCCTTCCGGGTCATCGCGGATCATATAAGGGCCTCGGTTTTTCTCATTGCCGACGGCGTGGTCCCCTCTAACGAGGGCCGAGGGTATGTGCTGCGGCGTATTATAAGACGGGCCGAACGGTTTGGTCGGGTCCTGGGGTTTGAAGAACCTTTCCTTTTCCGGCTGGTGAGCCCGGTGGTGGAAGAGTTTGGGGACTTTTATCCCGAGCTTCGGAAGGCCTCCCGAGCGGCGGTGAAGATCCTAGAGATCGAGGAAGAGCGGTTCCTTCAGACCTTGTCCCGGGGGCTTGAGATCCTGGAAGGGGAACTGGCCCGACTTAAAAAGGAAGGGACACGGGTCATCCCCGGGACCTTCATCTTTAAACTTTATGACACCTACGGTTTCCCCTACGACATCGTAAGAGACGTGGCCATAGCGCAAGGGTTTGAACTGGACTTGGAAGGCTTTTTTAAAGAGATGGAAAAGGCCCGGGAGCGGAGCCGTCAAAGCTGGAAAGGGGCCTTGTCTCAGGCCCCGGAGGCCTTGAAACGTCTTTCGGAGATCCTTCCCGAGACCTCCTTTGTGGGCTATGAGAGCCTTTCGGCCTCGGCGGAGGTCCAGGCCCTGCTGTTGGAGAACCAAGAGGTGGACCGGGTTTTGGCCGGTCAGGAGGCCCTGGCGGTCTTTTCCCGCACCCCTTTTTATCCTGAAGGAGGAGGCCAGGTCTCGGACCGGGGTTTAGTCTTAGCTCCGGGGCTAAAGGCCGAAGTCCAAAGGGTCAGCCGTTTCGGATCTCTTATCCTTCACAAGCTAAAGGTCTTGGAGGGGGAGCTCCGGAAGGGGCTTACGGTGCAGCTTGAGGTTCTTTCCAGCCATCGAGAAGACACCGCTCGACACCACACCGCCACCCATCTTCTTCATGCTGCCTTGAGGAAGGTCTTGGGGGAACATGTGCGCCAGGCTGGCTCCTTGGTGGCCCCGGATCGGTTGCGTTTCGATTTCACCCATTTTGAACCTTTGAGCCAGGAAGAGATCCGCTCGGTGGAGGCCTTGGTAAACGCTAAGATCCGCGAGAATTTGCTGGTAGAGGTCCGGATTGTTCCCTTCCGGGAGGCCCTTTCTATGGGGGCCTTGGCCCTTTTTGGAGAAAAGTATGGCGACCGGGTGCGGGTTATCCAGATTGGGGATTTCTCCCTAGAACTTTGTGGCGGCACCCATGTTAAAAGGACCGGAGATCTGGGATTCTTTAAGATCGTCTCCGAGGGAAGTGTTTCGGCTGGGGTGCGACGGATGGAGGCCGTAGCTGGAGAGCCGGCGGTGAAATGGGTCCAGGGGCTGGAGGCCGAAAGGGAGCGTTTGGCCCTTCTCCTAAAATGCGCCCCTTCGGAGCTGGAAAAACGGGTCCAGACCCTCCTTTCCCAGATCAAAGAGCTGGAGCAAGAGGTGGCCCGTCTCAAACGCGGCGAGGTGCGAGGGGTGTTAGAGGAGCGGCTCAAGGAGGTGCAGGAGGTCCAGGGGGTGAAAGTCCTCTGCGCGGAGGTCCCGGCTCGCCGGGGAGACGAGCTCCGGGAGATGGGCGACTTTTTGCGGGACAAACTCCGTTCGGGAGTGGTATTCCTTTACAGTGTAAATGACGGCAAGGTCCAGCTCCTGGCCATGGT
>JALWWR010000020.1 GCA_026993045.1 Thermodesulfatator sp. | reverse complement strand
ATTCGGATGGGGGAGCAGAGACGGATCTTGTCCCGATGTCTTAAGATTCCTTGCCAGGTGCGGGGCTCAATGGTAAAGCCGGCCCGGGCCGCGTGCCTTATGGCCCGGAGCATGCGCACCGGATCTTTACGGAAACGGACCTCCGGGTCCCCAATGACCCGGATAATACCTTGGCGGAGGTCCTCCAGTCCTCCCACGTAATCGATGATGGTGTAATCCGCAATATTGTAAAAAAGGGCGTTAATGGTCAGGTCTCGCCGAAAGGCGTCTTCTTCAGGGGTGCCGTAGACCTCTTCCCCCTCTTCTTCGGCCTCGGGCCCCCGGAAGGTGACCACCTCTACGACTTTTCCCCCACGAAAATAGACGTGCACCAGCCGGAAACGCCGCCCTATAATCCGACTAGCCCGGAAGAGCCGCCGTATCTCTTCCGGTCGGGCGTCGGTCCCTACGTCGAAGTCTTTAGGGGGGAGGCCCAAAAGGAGGTCCCGCACGCTTCCTCCTACTAAATAAGCCAGATAGCCGGCGTCTTTTAGCCGGTAGAGGACCTTTAAGGCCTCGCGGGAGATCATCTTCCGGGAGAGGGGGTGTTCTGAGCGAGGAATGATACGCGGGCGGCGAGGGGCTAGTTCTGGAAAGAGTTCCAGCTGTTCAGGCATATTAGGAGGCCCTGCGCACCCGGAAGAGCTTGGGGTTGATCCCGTATTTGCGCACCTTGTAGTTGAAGATCCGAAGGGTGGTCCCTAGGATTTCAGCCGCCCGACTTTGATTGCCTTTGGTCTCTTTCAAGGCCTCGATCAGAAGTTCCCGTTCCACTTTTTCTACGGCCTCCGCTAAGGTGAGACGGGAACGGGTGCCAGAGCTCTTAGCCGTCTGAAGACTGGGAGGGAGGTGATAGCTCCGGATTACCTCCTCGTCACAAATGACCACCGCCCTTTCTATGGCGTTTTCGAGCTCGCGGACGTTTCCCGGCCAGTGATACTGGACCAGAAGATCAATGGCCGGTGAGGAAAGGCGCTTGATCTTTTTTCCGTAAAGTTGGGCGTATTTTTCCAAAAAATGTTCCGCCAAAGGGATGATATCGGTGGGCCGCTCCCGAAGGGGCGGGATGAAGATGGGAAAGACGCTTAAGCGATAGTAGAGGTCCTCCCGGAAGAGCCCCTTCTCTACTAGCTCTTCCAGGTTGCGGTTGGTGGCTGCAATGATGCGAATGTCCACCTTTAAGGGTTCGGTGCTTCCTAACCGATAAAACTCCTTTTCTTGAATAGCATGCAGGAGCTTGGCCTGAATGGGAAGAGGAAGATCCCCTATTTCGTCCAAAAAGAGCGTTCCCCCGTGAGCCTTTTCCATAAGGCCAATTTTTCGGCTGTGGGCCCCGGTGAAGGCCCCCTTTTCATAACCAAAAAGCTCGGACTCAATGAGGCTTTCCGGGATGGCAGTGCAAGGCACCGGCACAAAAGGTTTTTCGGCCCGGGGGCTGTTGTAATGGATAACCCGGGCGATGAGGGTCTTTCCAGTGCCAGACTCCCCCCGCAAAAGGACCGTGGCCGGGCTCTGGGCCACCCGAGCGATCATCTCCAGCACCTCTTGCATGCGGGAAGAGGTGGCTACAAAGTTTTCTAGGTGATATTTGTCCCGCAAGGCGTGTTTGAGCCGCAGGTTTTCCTCTAAAAGTTGGGCCTTTTCTTCTTCTAAGGCCTGAAGTTTGGCCACCGTTTGGGCCAAGAGCCCGGAAACGATGGTCAAAAACCGTAGGTCTTTTCCCAGCTCGCTGGGATCAGCCGCTGGTCGGTCCACGGAAAGAGTGCCCAAGACCTGGCCTCCGCTTTTAATGGGTACGCAGATAAAAGAAAGGTTCTTTTTTTCATCTTCTTTTCGGCTACGAGTCTTGTTCAAAAACCGGGGGTCTTCACTTATCTGAGGTACAATAATAGGTTGGCCCGTAGCTACTACCTCTCCAGTGATCCCTTCCCCTGGCCGATAACGGCCGCGCCGTCTAGCCTCTTCCGAAAGACCATGGGCCACTTCGATCTGGATCTCTCCGGTGCGAGGGTTGAAAATGGTAATAGTGCCCCGTTTGAGTTTGAGCCGCTCCGAGAGGACGCTTAAAGTCTTCTCCAGGGTCTCCCTCAAGTCTAAAGAGCTAGCCAGAGTGCTAGCAATCTCGTAAAGACAGGTGATTTCTTCTAAAGTAGGTCCTTGCATTTCTCCCCTTTGGGCAAAAAAAATTTTACAATTTTGGCATTCTACTTCACCCTTTTAGAATTCTCAAGGTCTTTTGGGCTGAAGCCAAGAAGGGCGATATTTGAGCTCTGGGCCTTTGTGCTAAAATGCGGACAAAAGTCCGGAGGCAGAACCGGTGCCTGAGGAGCCGTCG
>JALWWR010000019.1 GCA_026993045.1 Thermodesulfatator sp. | reverse complement strand
CCTTTAAGCAACTTTCCATAGGCCTGACCTCCGAGTTAAGGATTTGGGCCTATGGTTTTAACAGGAGGGGGTGACATTTTTGCTTGGCAGTTAGGGGTGACAAATTCGCTTTGCAATAACAGATCCCCTTGACCGAAGGGGGAAGCTGTTTTTCAATGGGGTTTGGCTATGTCGGTTCGGGGCCTGGTCCTTTTAGCTTTGCTAATTTTGGGAGTGGGGTTTTTCTTTTACGGGCGGTTCTTAGTCCGCTGGTTTGGTTTAGATGACCAGCGGGAGACGCCGGCTTATCGTTTTCGGGACGGCCTAGATTTTTTCCCCACTTCTACCCCCATCCTTTTTGGTCATCATTTTGCCTCCATCGCCGGGGCCGGGCCTATTGTGGGGCCTATATTGGCAGCCTCTTACGGCTGGCTGGGGGTCTTTCTATGGTTGGTCCTAGGGGCGGTCTTGGCCGGAGGGGTTCACGATATGGGCTCTATCGTGGCCTCTTTGAGGCATGAGGGGCGTTCCCTGGGGGAGATCCTCCGCCAGTATCTAGGGCCGGTGGCTCAAAAGACCTTCCTCCTTTTCGCCACCGCCACCCTTATTCTGGTGGTGGCGGCCTTTGATGTCATTGTGGCCAAGACCTTTGTGGCCTCTCCGCCGGTGGCCACCGCTTCGCTAGGGTTTTTGGTCTTGGCGGTCCTTTTCGGCCTATTTTACTATCGGCTTCGGTGGCCCCTTTGGAGCCTTACCCTGCTGGGGATAGGGGGACTTTTAGGAGCTATCGCCCTAGGCTTTGCCTTTCCCCTCCAACTTTCCGAAAACACCTGGCGGCTTCTGCTATTTGGCTACGTCTTTCTAGCCTCGGTCCTCCCCATCTGGCTTTTGCTTCAGCCCCGAGACTATCTTAACGCCTTTTTGCTTTACGCCCTTCTTTTGGGGGCTTTTTTGGGCCTACTTCTTCAAGGCCTTCCGGTAAAATTGCCCGCTTTTACCGGGTTTTATAACCCCTTGGGGCCCTTTTTCCCTATCCTCTTTGTTATCACTTCCTGTGGGGCCATCTCCGGATTCCATTCCCTGGTGGGCTCTGGGACCACGGCCCGCCAAGTCGCCCGGGAGTCTCAGGCCTTAAAGGTGGGCTATGGGGCCATGCTTTTAGAAGGGCTTTTGGGGATCATTTCTTTGGGGGCGGTGGTGGTTCTCTCAACTCAGGAATATCACCACCTCCTTAAGTCCGCAGGCCCCATTGCAGCCTTTGCCTCTGGGGTGGCCGGGTTTTTAAAGGTTTTCGGCCTTTCTCAAGCTAAAGGTCGGGCCTTTGCGGCCCTGGCGGTCTCGGCCTTCGCCTTGACCTCTTTGGACACCGCTACCCGCGTCTCCCGTTTCATGCTGGAAGAACTATTTTCTCCTTCTGGCGAACATGTTTCCACCACCCGAAGCCGGGTCCTTTTTACCCTTCTGGTGGTGGGCTTGGCTGCGGCCTTGGCCTTTTCCGGGGCCTGGCAGAAGATCTGGCCCCTTATGGGGGCGGCCAACCAGTTGCTGGCGGCCCTGGCCCTCCTAGCCCTTACGGTCTGGCTGGTGAGTATCAGACGGCCCTCGGCCTTTGTGCGGCTCCCGGCCTTGTTTATGCTGGCGGTCACCCTTACGGCCATGGTGATCTTGATCAAAAAGAACACCGCCTCCGGCCATTATCTCCTAGCGGCCCTTAGCGCTCTGCTTCTGGCCCTGACCCTTTTTCTTCTCTGGCACGCCCGAGGTCGGTTTTTCAAGAGCTCAGGGAAGACCTAGCCACTTGTGGAGCTGGATCTGAAGGCGGACCGGAAGCCGGTCCTCCAAGATCCAGCGGGCCAGTCTGGCTGGTTCCAGTCGCCCCCAGGCCGGAGAAAAGAGGACCGAGGTAAAATAGGGAAGCCCTAAGGTCAAGGTCCTCTCCCGGGCCCAAAGGTAATCTTCTCGGCAGGCGATTACAAACTTGACTTGGTCTTTAGGGATGAGATACCTCAAGTTGGGATAATAGTTAAAGGCCTCCATGCCGGAAGAAGGGGTCTTGAGATCCATGATCTTTGTTACCGGAGGGGGGACGCGGGCCAGGGAAAGGCTGCCGTTAGTCTCAAGGAAGACCTGGGCTCCGGCCTTAAGAAGGGCCTCCATCAAAGGGTAGACCGCTTCCTGCAAAAGGGGCTCGCCCCCAGTGATCAAGACCTGTGAAAGCCGGCTTTCTTGAAAACGCTTTAAGATTTCGGAAAGGGGTAGGGGAACCCCTTCCTTTGCTTTCTGGGCCTGAGGGGTGTCGCACCACCGGCAATGGAGGTTGCAGCCTGCCAGACGCACAAAAAAGGCCGGACAGCCCGCGGCCCGGCCTTCTCCTTGAAGGCTTACAAAGGTCTCTACAATCAGAAGAGAGGGTTCAGTCGGCAATATAAGTGG
>JALWWR010000018.1 GCA_026993045.1 Thermodesulfatator sp. | reverse complement strand
TCCCACTACCACCCGCAACCGATCTTTAAAATTAAAGGCCGCCGCCTCCCATTTCTGGCAGACCTGCGCCAGAAAATCCTGGCCCGGGGGGCTTTCTTCCGAGAGTTCTTCTTCTCCCCGATCCCCATAAAAACCCACCGCGGAAGAGTTTAGAAGGACCCGGCCCCGTCCCTCACTTAAAGCTTGCCCCAGAAGCTGAGTGGAAAGGACCCGTGAATCTAGGATCAAACGCCGATACTCGGGATCCCAACGATGGAAGATGTTGGCCCCGGCCAGGTTAATCCCCACCTCGCACTGGGCCGCCACCTTTTGCCATTCTCCAGGGACCATAGCATCCCCCAGCACCGGACGCACTTGAGGAGGCAAGCGCGCAATCTTGGATCGGCTCCGGACCAAGGCGTAAATTTCATATCCCTTCTCTCCTAAGGCCTCTAGGAGATAAGGGCCGATAAACCCTGTGCCTCCCAAAACAAATACTTTAAGGGACATCTTTCTCTCCCATCTTAACCCGTCTTCCTATTATAGACTTGACAACCTGAGAACCCAAAGTTTTAATTTTTAAAAATGCAACTGAGAATCTTTTATGATAGAAAAGTATTTTCTTTTACTCTGGCATCTGTTCTTAGATAGTGCCCCCTATTTGTTGGCAGGACTAGTTATCGCGGGCCTCTTGCGGGTGTTTATTCCCCCGGAATGGTTAGGCCGTCATCTGGGAAAACACTCTTTGGTAAGCGCCTTAAAGGCTGCTTTGCTGGGCATCCCTTTGCCGCTTTGTTCCTGCGGGGTGCTTCCTACGGCCATCTCCCTTTATCGCCAGAAGGCCAGTCTGCCAGCCACTTTTGCTTTCCTTATCGCTACCCCTCAGACCAGTGTTGACGCCTTGCTTTTAGCCTACGCCCTTTTGGGAAGCGTCTTTCTTTGGGCCTATCCCCTTTCGGCTCTCTGGGGGGCCCTTCTAGGGGCCACCGCCCTTTATCTCCTGGTTCGGAGCCCTCAGCTAGATTTCACCCCAGCCCTGGCCTGTGCACTGTGCCACGAGGAAGGGCCCCATCGCCACCCTTGGGGGCAAAAGCTGGGTGCGGCCTTCCGGTACGCCTTTGACGAGCTTTTTGCAGAAATGGCCTGGCCCCTTTTGATAGGTTTTCTGGCAGCGGCTTTGGTGGCCCTTCTCCTTCCCCCAAATCTGGCCGAAACCTTGGAAACCCACGGTTGGTCATACCCCGCCATGCTTTTACTAGGACTTCCTCTTTACGTCTGCGCCACAGCCTCTATTCCCCTGGCCTATGCCTTCCTTTTGAAAGGTTTTAGCCCCGGTAGCGTCCTCATTTTTCTCATGGCCGGGCCCGGCACCAACATCACCTCTCTAGCGGTCCTTTCTCGAATTTTCGGGAAAAAGATCACCATGATCTATCTCGTAAGCCTTATGGCCGCGGCCCTCACTGCCGGCATGCTTCTGGATCACCTGGTCCCAGAGTTCACCCCTCGGACCTCAGTTTTAGGACCTGAGCGGGAAGTCTATTCTTTAGGGTCTTTTCTGGCCGCCTTGGCCTTGATCTTTCTTTTCGGGCGCTATCTAGTCTGGAAAAAAATTTTTAAGCCCCGCTCTTCGGCCTGCGGCTGCGGTTGCAAAGGCTAATCCACCACGGAATAGCCTTCCAGTTTGTGACGCCAAAAGGAGGTGGCCCGGGGGTAGATCTTGGCCAACTCCACCCGAAGGTAACCTCCTTTCCATTCCGCGGACCGGACCTCGATCCGGACCTGGGCGTGTCGAAAATGGGCCAAGAGGGCCTGGAAGGCGGCCTCGGTCCGAAATCTTACCCGGAAGATCTCCATAACCGGCTCCCCCTCCCCGATCTTGGATAACCAGCGCGAGAGCCCCCCTAGCATCTTTTCCCCCAGCCGTTGGAAGTCTTCTTCGGAAAGGTCCCCGAAAAGTTCCCACTGACTCAAAAGATATCGCACTAGACGATGAGTCACGTATTCTGGAGGGACCTCCCCTAAATAGGGAAAGACCACCCGCAAATCCTCTAAGTTGGAGGCTGGAGTGACGTATTTGAGGTATTTTCGTCCAGAGCAACTCTTAAGCACCACCCCTTCCCGACCTTCCTCCTCGTAGCGGCGCAGAAGGTCTTTAAGAGGGGTTAAGTCCTGGGGAGAAAAGGGGCCGTGTATCTCCGGGTGAGGGAGGTCATATTTCTTTAAGAGTCGGTATTTCTCTTCAGGGGGTAAAAGTTCCCCTGAAGGCCAATGGAGAAGGTCGAAAACAAAGAAACGCACATCCTCTGGGATGTAAGGGGGCCATTCGCTTACAAAGGGGTTTTCGGGGCCAGCCACCTCGGCGCAAAGACAAAGCTCGGGATGTTCCCGGAAAAAATCCGGAGCCTGAGGAATAAAATCCCGGAAACGGTCCGTGGCAAAGGGACAGACAAACCCCCGCCGGGTAACGGCCCAGATCTGATCGCGGCCCTGGAA
>JALWWR010000017.1 GCA_026993045.1 Thermodesulfatator sp. | reverse complement strand
GTTATAGAGCGGGCCCGGGAGATTCTCTCCCAACTGGAGAGCAAAGAACTCCGCCCCCCTTCTTCAAAGCCCCGCCAGCTCCCCCTGTTTGATCCTTACCTCCCCCTAAAGGAGCGGTTGTTGGCGGCCAATCCGGAGGAGCTTACCCCTCGGGAGGCCTTGAATCTCCTTTTCGAACTCCGGGAGTTTCTTGTAAAATCAGGCCTATGATTCTTTTCTTGTTGCTCTTGGGTCTCTTTCTCCTACCTAACCCCTCTCAGGCCTTAACCCCTTCGGAAAAGGCCTTTCTTTCAGCCAAAAAGGAGATGGAAAAGCTGGCCCGTTCTTCCCGGGTCAAATATCGGCGTTACTGGATACGGGTCATAAACCGTTTCCGGAAGGTCTACCTCTGGTACCCCGAAAGCCCGGAAGCCCCCAAGGCCTTGATCTGGACGGCCCGCCTTTACCGCAACCTTTACGGCTATTCCCAGCGCCGCAAGGATTTGGAAGACGCCCTCCGTCGTTACCGGATGCTTTGGGAACACTACCCCAAACACCCTTTGGCTGACGACGCCCTTTATGAGGCCTCGGAGATCTATCTCAAATATCTAAACCGTCCCGAAGAGGCCCAGAAGTTACGGGCCCTGATCTTAAAACGCTATCCCCATGGAGACATGGCAGCCAAACTCTCCCCCCCGAGTCTCCGGGCCCCGCCTAAAGAGGTCTTAAAGCCCCTTCCGGGAAAGGTCTGGGTAAAAGGGGTGCGACATTGGTCCGGAGAAGACTACAGCCGGGTGGTGGTGGATCTTTCCGGAAAGGTCCAGTACCGGGATCACATCTTAAAGGCCCATCAGGGGCGTCCCCCTCGGGTTTACGTGGATCTCCGTCCAGCCCGGCTTTCTCCTTATCTCAAACCCGAGGTCTCCATCCAGGACGGATTGTTAAGCCGGGTCCGCTTGGGACAATACAAAAACGATACCGTGCGGGTGGTGCTGGACCTCAAGAGCCTCACCTCTTACCGAACCTTTTATCTAGGCTCTCCGCCCCGGCTGGTCATAGACCTCATTGGCGAGGAAAAGCCCCGCTCCCCTCTCAAACCCCCAGCCCAAGGGCGCTATTCTTTAGCCCAGCAGCTGGGCCTAAAGATCCGCCGGATCGTCATTGATCCCGGACACGGGGGCAAGGATCCCGGGGCCTTAGGACTTTACGGCCTTAAAGAAAAACACCTCACCCTCAAGGTCTCCCGGTATCTGGCCCAAGAGCTCCAAAAGACCTTGGGGTGCGAGGTCCTCTTGACCCGTGACCGGGACACCTTTATTCCCCTTATTAAACGTCCCGCCATCGCCAACCTGAAACGGGCCGATCTTTTCGTCTCCATCCACGTAAACGCCTCTCCCAACCGCCGCACCCGGGGAATTGAGACTTATTATTTGAACTTCACCACCGATCCGGAGGCCATGCGGGTGGCGGCCATGGAGAATGCGGTCTCCAATCAGTCCCTAAGTGAACTCCAGAGCATTCTGAAAAAGATCTTGAGGAACACCAAGATCGAGGAATCCCGGCGTTTGGCCCAAGCGGTCCAGAAGGCTCTGGTTAAACGGCTTTCTCGGCGTTGGCGAGGGGTGAAAGACCTGGGAGTAAAAAAAGCCCCCTTCCTGGTCCTGGTGGGGACCCGGATGCCGGCCATCCTGGTGGAGATCTCCTTCATTACTAACCCTACCGAGGCCCGGCGTCTCCGTGACGAGCGATACTTACGGGAGATCGCTCGAGGCATCGCCGAAGGCCTTAAGGCTTACGTAAATCAGATGAAGGTGGCCTCTTAAAGATGGCGGTCTGGACCGGATTGGATCAGGTCCTTAAAGAACGTCCTTCCTGGCTTAAAGGCCGCAAGACGGGTTTTCTGGGGCACCAGGCCTCGGTGACCCGGGAGGGGCTTCCTGGGGTTTGGGCCTTGCGGGAGGTCTTAGGCTCGAATCTCGTGCGTCGTTTTGCTCCCCAACATGGCTTTTACGGCACGGCCCAGGCCAATATGATCCCCTCGGAAGATGAAAAAGACCCTTTAACCGGGCTTCCCGTACTAAGCCTTTACGGCCCTCGGCTTAAGCCCCAGCCAGAACATTTGGAGGACCTGGAAGTGGTTTTGGTGGACCTCTGGGAGGTGGGCTGCCGGGTCTACACCTATCTCTGGACCCTTTATCTCTTTCTCCCGGTAGCAGCTAAGGCCCAAGTGGAAGTGGTAATCTTAGATCGACCCAATCCTTTGGGCGGGATATTGGAAGGCCCGATCCTTTCCGAGACTTACCGTTCCTTTGTAGGCCTCTCTCCCCTGCCCTTGAGACACGGGCTGACCTTAGGGGAAGCGGCCCGGCTCTTCCAGAGGCGGCTGGGCCTGGACCTTAAACTTCGGGTGGTTCCAGTTAAAGGCTGGCGGCGGGACCAGTTCTTTCCTGAAACGGGCCTCGCCTGGACCCCTCCCTCCCCCAATCTTCCCACC
>JALWWR010000016.1 GCA_026993045.1 Thermodesulfatator sp. | reverse complement strand
CTGAAACTAAAAGGGAAGGCGCTGGCCGAAGGTGAACAGGGTTATGGGAGCAACTCCAAGACGGTGAAGCGAGTGGCTGGCGAGATCGCCTAAGCACACGCGACCGGAACCCAGATCGCCGTGGTCGTCGGTGGAGGCAACATCTTCCGGGGCGTGTCCCAGGCGGCCAAGGGGATGGACCGGGCTCGGGCCGACTATATGGGCATGTTGGCCACCTTGATCAACGCCTTGGCCCTTCAGGACGCTTTGGAGTTTCAGAAGGTTCCTTCCCGAGTCCTTTCGGCTTTAGAGGTTCGGGCGGTGGCCGAACCTTATATCCGAGGCCGAGCCTTAAGACATCTAGAGAAAGGCCGGGTAGTGATCTTCGCCTGCGGGACTGGAAACCCCTTTTTTACCACAGACACGGCTGCAGCCTTACGGGCTTTGGAGATAAAGGCCGATATCCTTTTTAAGGCCACTAAAGTGGACGGGGTTTATAGCGACGATCCCTTTCGAAATCCTCTGGCTCAAAAATACGACCGGTTGACTTACGATCAAGTCCTGCAGATGGGCCTTAAGGTGATGGACGCCACGGCCATTTCTTTGGCCCGGGAATACGCCTTGCCAGTCCTAGTCTTTAATATGCTGAAGGAAGGGCATATTAAAAAGGCGGTTTGCGGTGAGATAGTCGGGACCATTATAGGGGGGTGAGAGAATGAAAGAATTTTTTGAGGACGCCCGCCGGCGGATGGAAAAGACCGTTAAGACTTTCCGGGAGGAGTTGGCCCGAGTCCGGACTGGGAGGGCTTCGGTAAGCCTCCTGGAAGGGGTCAAGGTGGATTATTACGGCACTAAAATGCCGGTTCCCCAGATGGCCACCGTTACTGTCTCCGAAGGTAAGTATATCGTTATCCAGCCCTGGGACGTCTCCACCATTAAGGCCATCGAAAGGGCCATTATGGAGTCTGACTTGGGGCTCACTCCCACCAGCGACGGCAAGGTGATTCGCTTAAACGTGCCCCCTTTGACCGAGGAGCGGCGGAAAGAGTTGGTAAAACTGGTGCGTAAGATGGCCGAAGAGGCCCGGATCGCCATCCGAAACATCCGCCGAGAATTGATGGACGATCTCAAAAAAATGAAAAAGGAAGGCGAGATCTCTGAAGACGACTTTCACCGCTTCCAAGATCAGGTACAAAAGATCACCGACGAGTTCATTGGCAAGGTTGAGAAGGTCCTAGAAGAAAAGGAAAAAGAGATCCTTACGGTTTAATTCGTGCTGGACCTTGATCCTGAAAAACTTCCCCAACACGTGGCCATCATCATGGACGGAAACGGCCGTTGGGCCAAGCGCCGGGGGCTTCCCCGTTTCTATGGTCATCGTGAAGGGGTCAAGACCGCCAAACGCATCATCACCAAGGCCTGTGAGATCCCTATTCCAGTCCTGACCCTTTACGCCTTTTCTCGAGAAAACTGGAACCGCCCGGCCCGGGAGGTTGCCGCCCTTATGGATCTTTTACGGGCCTATTTGCGGGAAGAACTCCCGGTGATGCTAGAGAAGGGGATCCGGTTTCGGGTTATCGGCGAAAGGGAGCGGTTTCCAGAGGACATTCAAGCTCTGATTAGGGACTGCGAGGAAAAGACCGCTTCTGGGACCCGCATGACCTTAGTCCTGGCCTTAAGCTACGGCGGCCGGGCTGAGATCGCCCGGGCCGCAAGACTTATAAGCCAGGCGGTAAAGGCTGGAGACCTTGAGCCTGAGGAGGTGACCCCCGAAGTCTTTCGAAACTATCTTTATACCGCTGACCTTCCCGATCCGGACCTCTTGATCCGCACCAGCGGAGAACAGCGCATCTCGAATTTTCTTCTTTATCAATGTGCTTACACCGAGTTTTATTTTACGCCGGTCCTATGGCCGGACTTTTCAGAAGAAGAGTTCCTTAAGGCCTTAAAGGAGTATCAAGGCCGGGAAAGACGGTTTGGGAGAGTATGAAATCCCATCTAAAACGGCTGTTTACGGCCTTAATCCTCATCCCCCCTCTTTTAGGACTAGTTTTTAAAGCCCCTCTAGGCCTGATCTATTTGATAGCCGCCCTTTGCGGAGGACACGCCTTCCGGGAATGGTGGGAGATGGCCCGGTTTGACCGCGGTCTTTTCTTGGTCTGTGTACCTACTTATTTCCTAGCCTTTCTTTTGGCTTTCTATAACCTTTACGGGGCCTGGTGGCTCCTTTTTTTAGGCCCGGCCCTTTATTTTCTCTTCCGCTTTGAGCGAGAGCGCTTTTGGTCTGATTTCGGAAAGGCCCTTCCTGGACTTTTATATCTCTTTTTAGGTTTTTTTTCCTTGGGGGCCTTGGCTCAGGAAGGACGGGACTATCTCTTTTATCTGTTGCTCCTGGTCTTTGTCGCGGATACCGGGGCCTATTATGGAGGGAAGATCTTGGGCCGCCACCCCTTTTTCCCTACCATTAGTCCTAAAAAGACCTGGGAGGGTTTTGGGGTAGGGGTGGGGCCTG
>JALWWR010000015.1 GCA_026993045.1 Thermodesulfatator sp. | reverse complement strand
GCCCGAGGTTCCAACCGAAGAACCACCGGCCGAAGCCGCCCCAGAGATCCAGAAACCCGTCGAAGAAAAGCCGGCCCCAGAACCGGCTCCTCCCTCTGCGGTCCAGGAAAAACGGGAGGAACCCCCCAAAGCTCCCAAGGCCCCTCCCCAGGTCACCCTCACCGAGACCCATATCCGGGTGGACGTAAAACTTTTGGATCATCTTATGAATCTGGCTGGAGAGCTGGTCTTGGCCCGGAACCGGTTGGTTCAGATCGCCAGCCAGATTGACGAGGTCGAGCTTTTGCGGGCCACTCAAAGCCTCTCCCTGGTCACCACCGAGATGCAAGAGACTATCATGAAGACCCGGATGCAACCCATCGGCATGGTTTTTAACAAGTTTCCCCGAATAGTCCGTGACCTGGCTCGTTCCACCGGAAAAAAAGTGAACTTGCATATTGAGGGGGCCGATACCGAACTCGACCGTTCTATCATTGAGGCCATCAAGGACCCTTTGACTCATCTGGTGCGCAACTCTATTGATCATGGTCTAGAGCCCCCGGAAGAGAGGGTGCAGTTGGGCAAACCCTCCACCGGGACCCTGATCCTTAGGGCCTATCACGAAGGCGGACAGGTAATAATCGAGATTGAAGACGACGGTCGGGGCATCGATGTAGAAAAGATCAAACAGAAGGCCATCGAAAAGGGTCTTATCAGTCCGGAAGAGGCCCAGAGAATGAATGATCGGGAGGCCTTGAACCTTATCTTCCGCCCTGGTTTTTCTACCGCGGAAAAAGTCACCAATATCTCGGGCCGGGGCGTAGGGATGGATGTGGTCAAGACCAATATCGAGAAACTGGGAGGAAGCGTTGAGATCAACACCGTCAAGGGTTCCGGCACCACGGTTCGGATCAAGATCCCCTTGACCCTGGCCATTGTCCCAGCCCTGATCACCCTTTCCGGAGGCGAACGCTACGCCATACCCCAGGTGAATCTCAAAGAGCTGGTGAATCTTGAAAAACCGGAGGAGATCCAGAAGATAGGTTATTCCGAGTTTTACCGTTTGCGGGGAAAGATTATCCCCTTGGTGCGGCTTTCAAAAGTCTTGGGACACGCCCAAGGGGAGGAAAGGAGCTTGGCCATCCTTTCCACGGGAGTTATGGAGTTTGGGCTTTTAGTGGATGAAGTCCAGGATTCGGAAGAAATCGTAGTCAAACCCCTGGGAAGGCTTCTAAAGGGTATTCCGGTCTATGCTGGGGCTACCATTATGGGAGACGGAAAGGTGGCCTTGATATTGGATGTGGTGGGGCTATCTCGTTACGTAGGTTTCAAAGGAGAGGAGATGGAAAAGGCCCTAGCGGAAGAAGAGCGCCGGGTCTCAGGGGAAGAAAAACAGTTTATTTTGCTCTTTAAGGTTCACCCTTCAGAGCAATTCGCCATTCCCCTTTCCCTGGTCTCAAGGCTTGACAAGATTCAGGCCTCTAAACTGGAGTACGTAAGTGGAAAGGAAATCGTGCAATACAAGGGCCGGGCCGTACCGGTGATTCGTTTAGAAAATTATCTTCCCATCCAGCCCCTTCCGGAACAAGAGGAATACCATCTTCTTTTCTTTGAAGAAGGGCAAAGGAAGGTGGCCATCCTGGTCTCCCAGATTGTGGACAGTCTTGAGACAGATCTAGAACTTGAAGAAGATATCTATCGTACCGAGGGTATCCTTGGCAATCGCATTATCAATGATAAAACCACCATCTTTTTGGACATCTATCGGATTATTGAGATGTATGACCCGGAGTGGTTCACCAAACCTGTCCTCCAGGAACCGAAGAGGATCCTTTATGCTGAGGATTCTCCCTTCTATCGGCAGCTGGTTAAAAACTATCTCCAATCGGCAGGCTATGAAGTGGAGGTGGCCGAAGACGGGGTGGAGGCCCTTGAGAAACTCCGAGAGAGGACCTTTGACCTCTTGATTACCGACATCGAGATGCCCCGTATGAACGGTTTTGAGTTGGCCAAACAGGTGCGGGCCGATAAAGACCTGGCCCATCTTCCCATTATGGCTCTGACCAGCCTTTCCGGAGAGGAGGTTTATCGCCAGGCCAAAGAGGCCGGGATAGATGAGTTTCAAGTGAAACTGGATCGCGAAGCGGTGATTCGCAGCGTAGAAGCCCTGTTAACCCGGGAGGTTCAAGAGGCAGCTTGAGATGAAACGGGATCCCTTTAGAGTCCTGGGGGTTTCGGCTGGGGCCAGCTGGCAGGAGATAAGACGGGCCTATCTAAAGAAGGTCCAGGAGCTACATCCGGACCGGGGAGGAGATCGGGAGGCCTATCTTCTTCTGCAGGCCTCTTATGAAGAGCTTCGGGGAAGATATCAGAGCCGTATCAAGGCCCAGGTCCTTCGCGACCGACCCCGGCAAGGAGATTATTTCCTTTCCTTTATAGAACTCACCGTAAAAGAAGCCGCCATGGGCGCCGAACGAAAGATTACGGTCCCGGACGAAAGCCTCCCCTGCTCCCAGTGCCAAGGCTTGGGC
>JALWWR010000014.1 GCA_026993045.1 Thermodesulfatator sp. | reverse complement strand
GCTTAAGGCTACGCGGGGCGTTCTTCCCGTGGCCCTCAAGGCCAGGGCCTTAGGTTTTAAGGGCTTAGTAGTGCCAAAAGAAAATGGCTACGAAGCCTCTTTGGCTCCTGGGCTTGAAGTGGCGGCCTTTGAATATCTTTCCCAGGTGGTGGAATATCTTTTGGGGCGCTTGGCCCCTGAGCCTCTTCCTCCCTTAAGGCCCCAGGCTGCGGCTTACGAGGAAGACCTGGCCGACATTATAGGGCAGGATCAGGCCCGAAGGGCTTTGGAAGTAGCCGCGGCAGGCGGACACAATCTCCTTATGATCGGTCCTCCCGGGGCTGGAAAAACCATGTTGGCCCGGCGGCTTCCTACTATTTTGCCAGAGATGAGTTTGGAAGAGGCTTTGGAGACCAGCAAGATTTACAGCGTGGCCGGTTTGCTTACGCCCGAAAAACCCCTTCTTACTCAAAGACCTTTTCGTCATCCCCACCATTCTATTTCAGAGGTAGGGCTTATCGGAGGGGGAACCCACCCTCGTCCCGGAGAAATCAGTCTAGCCCATCACGGGGTGCTCTTTTTAGATGAGCTCCCAGAGTTCAGCCGCAAGGCTTTGGAGGCCTTGCGGGAGCCTTTGGAGGAAGGGAGGGTTACCATAACCCGGGCCTCGGCCAGTGTTTCCTATCCAGCCCGCTTTATGCTAGTTTGCGCCATGAATCCCTGTCGTTGCGGGTATTATGGAGATCCCCGGCGTTCCTGTCAGTGTAGTCCTCAGGAAATTAGGCGTTATCGCGCTAAACTTTCCGGTCCCCTGCTAGACCGTATTGACCTTCACTTAGAGGTCCCTGCGGTAGATTATCGTGAATTATCCCAGGAAAGACGGGGCGAAGATTCGGCCACGGTGAGGGAAAGGGTGGTGCGGGCTCGGGAAATACAGGCCCGACGGTATCAAAAGGCTGGCAAGCTCAATGCCCATCTCACCGCCCGTGAGATTAAACGCTGGTGCCCTTTGGAAGAAGCCGGAAAAAAACTGCTTGAGACGGCCTGCGAGAGACTAGCCCTTTCGGCCCGAGCCTATCATCGCATTTTAAAGGTAGCCCGTACCATAGCCGATCTAGAAGGGGTCGAAAGGATCTCCTCTAGCCATGTCTCGGAGGCCATCCAGTATCGCAGCCTTGACCGGCCCTTTTTTTAAAGTCAAAATGCAGATATGACCTTTACAGAAAAGGTAAAGACTCGCAGTGAGCCCTTTTTACTTCCTGTGGTACAACTCTTGGCTAAGGCCCGTATTTCTCCTTGTACGGTATCAGTTATAGGTTTTCTGGGGGTAGCTTTAGCGGGGCTAGCCATTGCTTTGGGGCGTCTACCGCTGGGAGGAATCCTCTTGGCCATTTTTGGTCCCCTTGACGCCGTAGACGGGCTGTTGGCTCGAAAGACCAATCAGGCTTCTACCTTTGGGGCTTTCTTGGATTCCACTTTGGATCGCTACGCCGAAATCGCTCTTTTTCTAGGGCTGGCTTATTATTTTTTAAAGGAGAGTTCTTTGGCGGGGGTTATTCTCTCCTTTCTTACCCTGAGTGGTTCTTTGATGGTAAGTTATGCCCGCGCTCGGGCCGAAGGCTTAGGGCTTAGTTGCAAGGTAGGGCTTTTTACCCGCTTTGAACGTCTTCTAGTTTTGACTCTAGGGCTCCTTCTTACCCAGCTGGTTCTTCCAGTTTTGGCGATCCTGGCCCTTCTTACCCATTACACTGCCCTTCAACGCCTTTTGCATGTCTACCAAAGCACCCGAAAGTAAGGGCCGCCTTTACGTGGTAGCCACACCCATCGGTAACCTCAAAGACTTGACCTTGCGGGCCTTAGAGGTCTTAAAAGAAGCGGATCTCATTTTATGTGAAGACACCCGTACCACCCGCAAGCTTCTTTCCCATTATAAAATCAGCGGGAAAAAGCTGCTTAGCTTTTATAAAGATAACGAAAAAAAACGGTTGCCCCAGGTCCTAAAATACTTAAAAGAAGGGGCCCGAGTGGCTTTGGTCTCGGAGGCTGGCACCCCGGGTCTTTCAGATCCTGGGGCCTTCCTAGTGACTCGAGTCCGGGAGGCAGGCTATCCCATCATACCAGTGCCCGGACCTTCGGCCCTTACGACTTTTCTTTCAGTTTCAGGATGGGATCTAGGAAGAGGCTTTCTTTTCTTGGGGTTTCCTCCGGCCAAAAAGAACGAGCGTTTGAAACTCCTCAAAGAGATACGAGATTATCCCTATCCTTTGATCTTCTTTGTCCCACCCCACCGTTTAAGGTCTTTTCTTAAAGAGGCTTTGGATCTCCTAGGTAATCGGACCGTAGTTATAGGCCGAGAACTCACTAAGACCTTTGAAGAAGTGCTTTCTTTTCCTTTAAAAGAGGCCCTTTCTCATTTTGGGACTTGTCCCCCGAGGGGAGAGTTAGTCTTATTAATAGCTGAAGCCCCGGAGACCGGCTCCAAGGCTTCTTTGGAAGAGGCCTTGACAAAGGTTGAGGCCTGGCGAGCCCAGGGATTGTCCCTTAAAGAAGCCGTCAAAAAAGTGGCCTCTTCCCTCGGGCTTTCTTCTAAAGAGCTTTACCAACAAGCCCTCGAAAAAGGCCTTTAGTCCAAAGAAAAGACTTCCGATTATTATTTTAAAACTCGTTTTTGTAATTTTTCAAAAATGTCTCCGGTCCGGGGAATCACCCAGGGGAGGATATTTCCTGGCGCAAAAAGTTTTTGGGCGGAAAAATTTAAAAACATTCTTTTTTCTTTCTATATACCAAACAAATGAAAAGCCTTCCTTTGGACGGGAACTGCAATCAAAATGGATTGCAATTGTCGGTTAGGGCCGGTTTTGACCACCCTTGCTAATGAGAATGGGTTCGGATAAGATCTTAAAAGACACCAATCGCAGCCTTTGCCCCCGTAGCTCAGGAGGATAGAGCACGGGATTCCTAATCCCGGTGTCGGAGGTTCGAGTCCTCCCGGGGGCGCTTGATTATCAAAATACCGCCCTCCTTTTAGACATCCTTTCCATTTGTATATATCCAAATAATACTTTTAAAGGAGGACCCACAAAATATAAGCTTTTCCCCGGAGATGGAATCAAAAAACTGGTGGGTAAATTTTCTTGAGAGAGAGTCGGTGTAGTTTAAAAATTTTTGGGAGATCTTAAGGGTTTAGATTGAAAAGATCCCAAACTTTGGCTAAGACAGATTAAACGCCTTCATGTTTACGTGGCCTAATTTAATCACGGTTCTGCGGCTTCTTTTAATTCCGGTGGTGGTAATCTATCTTTTAGATGGCAAACGCGAGATAGCTTTGATCTTTTTTATTCTGGCCGGAGTTTCGGACGCTTTGGATGGCTTCTTAGCCCGAGTTTTACATCAAAAAAGCCCCTTAGGAGCGGTCTTAGATCCTTTAGCCGATAAATTTTTGTTGGACACCCTTTATGTAATTTGTGCCTGGAAGGAATACCTTCCGCCTTTTTTAGCGGTCTTGGTAGTCTCAAGAGACGTATTTATTGTTACCGGTTTTTTGATCCTTCACCTCTTTGCTACCACTCCGGAAATAAATCCTACCCTTTTAAGCAAAGCTAACACCGTCTTTCAGATCCTTACGTTGGCTTTAGTTTTGGCTAGTCTCTCTCCGGCTTTTTTGAAACCTTTTTATTATTTTACGGCCTTCCTTACCGTTCTCTCCGGTCTGCACTATCTCTATCTAGCCTTTAAAGCCTTTCCCCATAGACCCGGAAGCCCTCCACCTTAACTACTTTTATTCGAACTCGCTTTCCCTGGAGAAAGAGGGGGCCTTTAAAATAAACGGTTAGATAGTTTTCACTGAGACCTTGAAGGAGATCTCCCGAGCTTTTTTCCACTAACACCTCCAGAATCTGCCCTTCTTGGGCCTGGTAAAAGCGGCGCTTTCTTTCTTCACCTAGCGCCCGCAATTTTTGGGCCCGCCTTTCTACTTCCGTTGGATCTACCCGGGGGGCTTTAAAGACTTGGGTCCCGGGCCGAGGGGAAAAAGGGAAAACGTGTAAATAAGTGAGGGGACTTTGGGCAATAAGCTTATAGGTAGCCTCAAAGTCCTGCTCCGTTTCTCCTGGAAAACCTACCATGACGTCGGCCCCCAAGGCCGCCTGCGGAAAACGCCTCCTTATTTCCCAAAGAACTTCCAAATATTCTTGAGGAGTGTAATTTCGCCCCATGGCTTTAAGGAGGCGGGCCGAACCGCTTTGAAGGGGAATATGAAAATGAGGGCAAAATTTGGCGCTCTTCTCACCCCAAGATAAGAGCCCTAAAGAGACCTCGTTTACTTCTAGCGAAGAGAGCCTAATCCGAAAGCCGTCTAAAGATTCCAAGGCTTCAAGGAGATGGAGGAGGGTTTTGGGAGGATTCAAATCCCGGCCCCAATGTCCCAGGTGAATACCGGTTACCACTATTTCTTGGTAGCCAGCCTCAAGAAAGCGCTGCGCCTGGAAGCGGATTTCTTCTAGGGGAAGACTGCGAGAAGGTCCCCGGGCTAAAGGTACGATGCAATAGGCGCAGCGAGCGCTACAGCCATCTTGCACCCGGAGAAAGGCCCTAGTGTGTCCCGGAAAGTGGGTCAAGGGAGCAGGCTCGGCCCGTTTCAAATGGGCGCTGGGGGTGACCAGAATCTTCCCGACCAAATCTTTAAAAGAATGCGCTTTCAAGATTTCCGGGAGCCGAAATTTTTCTTGGTGTCCCAAGACCGCAACTCGATGGGGGTCTAAGGTCTTAATTTCTTCCGGGGCGGTCTGGGCATAACAACCGGTAACTAGGACCAATTCGGGATGGCGGACTAAGGCCTGCCGTATGAGTTTGCGCCCTTCGGCCGCGGCCCGGGCCGTAACGGCGCAGGTGTTGAGGACGTAAAGGGAGGCCGGTTCTTTAAAGGGCACTATACGGGCCCCTTGGGAGGCCAGGGCCTCTTTCAAGTAAGCCCCCTCCACCTGGTTGACCTTGCAGCCTAAAGTGAAAACGCCTATTCGTTTTCCGTTTCGGATCATGTCCTTGTCAGGAATAGACAAGAGAGGTAATAATACGTGATTAAAATTTTACTAGAAATTCAGAGGTTAGGCTAGGAATGTCTCTGGAACGTTGGGAGAAGCTCGAAGCGGCCCGGCGACTTTTGGGCTTGCCCCGGCAGACCACTCGGGCGGAAATCCGGGAGGCCTACCGGAAAAAAGCGGTAACTTTGCATCCTGATCGAGGAGGCGATCCCCAAAAGATGAAGGCCCTAAACGAAGCCTATCAGCTACTTATGGAGTATTGCGATCATTACCGGATAGAACTGGCTCCCAACGATCAGGGAGCTAGCCCCGAGGAGTGGTGGTTTTTACACTTTGGGGAAGATCCAGTATGGACGGGCAATAAAGGAGGGAGAAAATAAACCCATGCTAATCGTGCAGAAATACGGAGGCACTTCGGTTGCGGACTTAGAAAAGATTCGGAAGGTGGCCCAACGGGTGGCCCGGTATAAGGACCAAGGCCACGATCTGGTAGTGGTGGTCTCGGCCATGGCGGGCGAGACCGATCGGCTGCTTTCTCTGGCTTATGAGATAACCCCGGAGCCAGCCCCTCGTGAACTAGATATGTTGGTGGCTACCGGGGAACAGGTTACCTCGGCCCTGCTTTCCATCACCCTTCAGGCCCAAGGTTATCCGGCCGAGGCCCTTCTAGGCTACCAGATTCCCATCTACACCGACGAACTTTTTACCCGGGCCCGTATCCAAGAGATTCCCACGGAACGTCTGCGGAAGGGCCTTTCTCAGGGTAAGATCATAGTGGTAGCCGGGTTTCAAGGTATTACCCCAGAAGGAGATATTACCACTTTGGGCCGAGGGGGCTCGGACACTACGGCGGTGGCCTTGGCCGCGGCGCTAAGGGCCGACCTGTGTGAGATCTTTACCGACGTGGAGGGGGTCTATACCGCCGATCCCCGAATTGTCTCTCAGGCCTGTAAAATCCCCCGTCTTTCTTACGAGGAGATGCTGGAGCTTGCTAGCGCCGGAGCTAAGGTGCTTGATATTCGGGCGGTGGAGCTGGCCATGGTCTATAAGGTGCCGGTCCATGTAAGATCTACCTTTTCGGAGGCCCCTGGCACCATTATCACCGAGGAGGACGAAGAGATGGAAAAGGTCTTGGTTTCAGGAGTTACTTATAACCGGAATGAGGCCCGTATCAGCCTTTACGGAGTCCCGGATCAGCCTGGGGTAGCGGCTAAGATCTTTGGTCCTATTGCTGAAAGGGGTATCCTGGTGGACATGATCATCCAGACCGGCCGCCCGGATGGGAAGGCCGATCTCACTTTCACCGTGCCGCGGACTACTTTGCGCGAGGCCTTGAAGCTGGTGGAAGAGGTAGCCCAAAAGATAGGGGCGGAGCGGGTGGAAAGCTCGGAAGCTATCTCCAAGGTCTCTATCGTGGGGGCGGGGATGCGCACCCATGCCGGGGTGGCCTCCAAGATGTTTGAGACCTTGGCCCGTCACGGCGTAAATATCATGATGATCTCCACCTCCGAGATCAAGGTCTCTTGCGTGATTGATGAAAAATATACCGAGTTGGCGGTAAGGGCCTTACATGAGGCCTTTGGTCTAGACCAACCTCCGCAGGAGGAGAAATGAGCCGCCGGATAGAGATCTACGACACTACCTTAAGGGACGGGACCCAAGCCGAAGACTTCAATCTCTCGGTAGAGGACAAGATCCGGGTGGCCCTTAAGTTAGACGAATTAGGGATAGACTATATTGAAGGGGGCTGGCCCGGCTCCAATCCTAAAGACGGGCGGTTTTTTAAAGAAATTCGGGACTATCAGTTAAAACACGCCCAGATGGCGGCCTTCGGAAGCACCCATCATCCCCGAAAAGAGGCCCATCTAGACGAAAATCTAAAGGCCCTGCTGGAGGCCAAGACTCCGGTGGTGACCATTTTCGGAAAATCCTGGACTATTCACGTAAAGGAGGCCTTGAAGACCACCCTTGAACGTAATTTAGAAATCATCGAGGCTTCTTTGCGATTTTTGCGTCCTCATGTCCAAAAACTCTTTTACGATGCCGAACACTTCTTCGACGGTTTTAAAGAAGACCCTGATTACGCCGTGGAGACCTTAAAGCGGGCCCGGGAGGCCGGGGCGGATTGTCTAGTGCTTTGTGATACCAACGGAGGGACCCTCCCGCACGAGATGGTGGCCATTTTCAAGGAAGTTAAGCGTCGTTTAGGGGAAGGTCCCTTTGGTATTCATGCCCACAACGATAGCGAGTGCGCGGTGGCCAACAGTTTGGCGGCGGTCTTGGAAGGGGCTCGCCAGGTTCAAGGAACCATTAACGGAGTAGGGGAACGCTGCGGAAATGCCAACCTCTGCTCTATTATTCCTAATCTGGTGTTGAAGATGGGCTTTGAGTGTGAGGCTGGAAAGAACCTTTCCCGGCTAACCGAGACGGCCCGTTTTATTTTCGAGGTGGCCAACCTATCCCATCCCAAAAATCTTCCTTACGTAGGACGCAGCGCCTTTGCCCATAAAGGCGGCGTGCACGTTTCGGCCATCTTGCGCCATCCCCGAACCTACGAACACATTGAGCCGGAACGGGTGGGCAATGTCCGGCGGGTCCTGGTCTCAGACCTTTCCGGCCGTTCCAACATCGTCTATAAGGCCCGACAGTTTGGGTTGGACCTGGCCCCTGAGGACCCGGTGGTGGCCAAGATCGTAGAGGAGGTGAAAAAACGGGAGGCTGAAGGGTTTGAGTTTGAGGCTGCCGAGGCTTCGCTGGAGCTTCTCATGTACCGCCTTATGGGAGAGCCTAAACAGTATTTTGAGCTTTTGGGCTACCGGGTCTTAGATCTCAAACCCGCTCAAAAAAACACCTCGGTGGTGGAGGCCACGGTGGTGGTGAGGGTCCCTCCCGGGGTGGGAGAAGTGGAACATACGGCGGCCGTGGGAAACGGCCCGGTAAACGCCTTGGATAATGCCATTCGGAAGGCCTTGGAACGCTTTTACCCTCACCTAAAGGAGATGAAACTGGAAGACTATAAGGTCCGGGTTCTCCCTGGAACGCCTGGCACAGGGGCCCGAGTAAGGGTGCTTATTACCTCCCGGGACGCCTCCGGCCAGTGGGGGACGGTGGGAGTCTCGGAAGATATCCTGGAGGCGAGCTGCCAGGCCCTTCTCGACAGCTATACTTATAAACTTTATCGCGACCGTAAAAAGAAAGGAGGCCGTTAGAGTTATGGCTATCAGAATCGCCTTAGCCGGTAAAGGGGGTACCGGAAAGACTACCACCGCCGCCCTCTTGATTCGCTATCTGGTAGAAACTCACAAGGGGCCCATTTTGGCGGTAGACGCCGACCCTAACGCCAACCTTAACGAACTTTTAGGATTGGAAGTGGAGACCACGTTAGGAGAAGTCAAAAACGAGCTCCGGACCAGCGTCCCCGAGAGTATGGCCCGGGGAGATTTCATGGAAACGCGGGTG
>JALWWR010000013.1 GCA_026993045.1 Thermodesulfatator sp. | reverse complement strand
AGGATTTTGATTTTTCTTTAAAAATCTTTGTAAGGTCCAATGGAGCTGGGAAGAAATTTTGGAAAAAAAGGATCAGTAAAGAAAATTCTTTACCGGAGTTTTTTCATGGGGCGCACTACTAAAGTTGTAAATTTTTCTCTACCACTTGATCTTTATAAGAAAACGGAAAATCTAGCTCGCCGCAGGAAAGTCCCTAAAAGTCAAATTTTGAAAGAGGCCCTTGAGGCTTATGTGGCTTCAGAGGAAAGGTGGGAAAAGCTTCGTGCCTGGGGAGTTGAAACGGCGGAGACTCTGGGTTTAAGGAGTGAAGAGGATATAGAGAAGCTCCTCCACGAATATCGTAAAGAGCTTTGATTAGAGCGGTATTCGATACCAATGTGTATCTTTCAGCCATCCTTTTTGGTGGCGTATGCGCCGAGCTGAGAGATCTTGCCAGGAAAGGAAAAATTGAAGTCTTCGTTTGCGAAGGCCATCTTTGCCGAGGTGGCCGGGATCCTCAGGAAAAAATTCGGAATTTCAGGGCGTACGGATTTTGAGCCCCAGAGAATTCCTGGAGCTATTGAGCCAGGAACTATAGGATGGCCCTTGTGCCTTTACCGCCGAGATTTAACCCAAGAAATATACGCGTCGCAGTACCCCAAAAGTCAATTTATTTGGAATACCCATTACATCTATTTGGGACACCGCGGGGCACCTTCGGGGCACCTCACGGACTCATGATTTCTTCGTTTTTCTCACGCAAATTATGCTAAATAGAGGGGTAAAAAGTGGCTGTTAACCCGTAGGTTGCAGGTTCGAGTCCTGCCCGGGGAGCCATGAATCAACAAAGGTCTAGGAAGCCTACCTTTTATTTCCAAAGCGTTTCTTTCAGGGTATCGGCTCGCTTCTAAGCCAGATTTTTTCACGTCTCAAAGATCAAAGAGGCGAAGAGGGGTAGTGAAGGGGACGTCCCTTGGCCAACATGAACTTTAGAGCTAAGGGGGCCGCTAGGGTGGTTAAGGCTACTGTGGTGACCAAGAGGGCGTAGGTCTCCGGGTTGAAGACCCCGCTTATTTTTCCAAACTCGGCGAAGATCAACCCCACTTCTCCCCGGGGAACCATGGCCACTCCCACCAAGAATTTGTCTCGCCAGCTCCCCCTTACGGCTAGTCCGGCCGCGGTTTTACTCAGTAAAGCTAGGAAAGTTAAGATCCCCAAAAGCCCCAAAAATTGAGAGGAAAAACTAAAAGCCCTGAAATCCAGCCCCAGTCCGATATAGACGAAAAAGATGGGGGTGAGCACAAAGACCAAGGGTTCAATCAATCCCTGGACCCGATGGATGGTCTCTTTAGAGACCCTTAAAGAGACGGCAAACGGCACCACAAACCGCCGGGAGAAGGCTAGGCCCCCGGTAAAAGCCCCCAGGATCTCCGGGGCCCCAAACTGGTGGGATAGATAGGCCATGAAGAAGATGAGAGCGATTACAGTGCCAGGAGCAAAATTAAGGCTGCCCAGTTTTTCTGAAAAATAATTGATCAGCAAGGCCAGGAGATGGGCGAAAATAGGGGCCAGGAGGAAAAAGGTGAAGAGATGGATACTAAGTTTGGCCAGCGTTTTCCATTGTAGCACCTGGCTTTGGGCGAACTCATACAAGGCCGAAAGTAACAGGACCCCCAATATATCGTCGATCACGGCGGCTGCTAGCACCACCTGCGAGCTCTTGTGCTCCAAGATTCCCAGATCCTTGAGTAATCTAACCGTGATGCCGATGCTGGTAGCGGCCAGGGTGCCTCCGGCAAAAAGAGCTGTTAAAGAATTCCAACCCCATAAATAGCGGGTGGCGAGAAACCCCAGGGCCAGAGGCAGTAAGGCCCCTATTACAGCTACCAAAAAGGCTTGCAGGCCCACCTTTCGGATCTGATCGAAATCGGCCTCTAGACCGATCTGGAAAAGAAGAAGAATGATCCCCAATTCCGCCAAAAGTTTTAGAGTTTGATCCGGGGGCACTACGCCTAAAAGGCTGGGCCCTAAAATAAGGCCCACCAAGATCTCTCCTAAGACCGCCGGGATCCCAAAATACTCGGATATTTCGCCGAAAAGGCGGCCTAGAAACAAGATAAGGGCGAGATATAAAAAGGCCTGGTGCAACTCCATCTAAAACCTTCGCCCTTTATAGCCTCTGGGGGTCACCATCCAGGGACCAAAAACAAAGGTTTGGGAATTGCCTATAAAAATAGTGGTCTGCATATCGATTTCGTGATCTAGCATCTTCTCCAAGGTGGTGATCTTTATGGATTCCGCTTCCCGGCTTATAGCGCGGGCCAGTCCCACCGGGGTCTCTCGGGCACGATATTCTAAAAGGATTTGGTGGGCCTTAAGTAGAGGTCCTTTACGACTCCGGCTTTGAGGATTGTAAATTACAATTACAAAATCGGCCTGGGCCGCGGCCCGCAGCCGGGCTTCGATCTTTTCCCAAGGGGTGAGGCGGTCCGAGAGGCTAAGGACGGCGAAATCGTGCATCAAAGGGGACCCTAGCCTTGCGGCCCCGGCGTTAAGGGCCGAAAGACCAGCCACCACTTCGATTTCAAAGTTCGGCTCCCCTTTTTCCGCCAGAAGCTCGAAGACTAGACCGGCCAAGGCGTAGATCCCCGGATCTCCCCCGCAAACCAGGGCTACCTGACGGCCTTTTTCCGCCCACTCTATGGCCTTTCGGACCCGATCCACCTCTTGGGTCATGCCGGTGCTATAAATCTCTTTTTGGACTATCAAGGGAGTTATGAGTTCCAAATACCGATGATAACCCACGATATGACTCGCTTCTCGCAGGGCTTTCCGGGCCTGGGGTGTAAGTTCCTCTAAGGCCCCAGGGCCTAACCCCACGATCCAGAGCTTTCCCGGAGGGTTCCCCAGACTCAAGGCCACGGCCAGGGTAAATCCTTGCACTTTGGTCTTGGGAACCAAGAGTCGGCTTCGGGAGCCTGCGGCGCGAAGGGCTGCGGGCTCCGCTACGGCCCGGGCCCCTACCTTCGTTTGGGCCGCAAAGGAGGGGCTCAACCCATGTCTTTGGGAGGCGGCTTCTAACTCCTGAGGGGAAAAGCCTTTGAGTACCAGGCCCCTTTTTTGCGTCCAAAGGCGGAGGCCTTCCTCTGAGGCCCTTTTTTCTAGAGTGCCCACGGCCTTGAAGGCCGAAAGGGCCAACCCTTCCCTTTCTAAAAAAGAGGTTACGGCCTTTTCGATCTCTTCGGCTTGCACCCCTTCGTGAAGCCCCAGCCCCAAAGCCAGGACCTGGGGGCGGGCCCAAAGGGCGTGGCTTACCGGAAAGTGGCGGTAGGAGACGATGAGGTCGGCCATTTCCGGGTCTTCCACCTCTTTCCAGTTCGAGGGAAGCTCTACCAGATAATCTCGATAGACCTTCAGCCTTTTTTCTTTTAGATAGCGGGCGGTGACCGGGGGTATAAGTTCCGGGGGCTCTAAGATCAGACCCTGATTTCGGGCCCAGAGATCTAAAGCTGGAAGTCCGGCAAGGTCGCTAGCGGTAGTAATCACTGCCTGGGCTTCCAGGAGGGCCGCTATTTCTCGGGCTAGGGCGTTGGCGCCTCCTAAGTGTCCCGAAAGGAGGCTTAGGGCAAACCGGCCTTCCTCATCCAACACCACCACGCCAGGGTCGGTCTTTTTGTCCTGAAGAAGAGGAGCCAGGGTCCTAACTACAATGCCGCAGGCCATGATGAAGACCAAGGCCTGGGCTTGAGACCAAAAGTGGGCCACCTTTTGGGGCTGGTATTTTTCTAATCGGGCCTCTGGGAAGTAATCCTTTAGTTTTTGGGCCAGGTCTCGGCCCCTTTCGGTGAGATAAAAGATGACCAAGGTTTTAGGAGCCGCCATAGAGTTTGGAACGGGTGGTTTGAGGGGTCTTAAAGGCCTCTAAGGCCGGGCCTACATAAATGAGGGCCGTTTTTTTTATGCCAGCTTCTTTTACCATTCGTCCCAAGTCTTTAAGTTCTCCGTAAAGGATCCTTTCTTCGGGAAACCCCAGTCTTTCAGCTATTGCTACCGGAGTCTCAGGAGGGAGTTTTTCCTGCAGGGCGGTCTCGATCTCCGAGGCCCGATGCACGCTCAAGAAAAGGACCAAGGTGACATCCGGCCGAGCCCATTCTGTAAGGTCTTTAAGACAGGGGCCGGGAGTGCGTCCTCCGAGGCGGGTAAAGACCACGGTTTGGGCCACCTCAGGCATGGTCAATTCTAGCCCCAAGCGGGCGGCTCCTAGAGAGGCCGAACTCACTCCGGGGATCACTTCATACGGGATGCCCTTTTTTCTAAGGCCGGCCACCTCTTCGTTGAGGGCGCTAAAGAAGGCCGTATCCCCGCTATGAAGACGCACCACGGTCTGTCCTTGCTTCACCCCTTGGAGCATGAGCTCCAAGATTTCTTCCAGAGAAGAGCCGTGGGAATCGTACAATTCCGCTTTAAGCCCTTGAAAAAGGGCGGGATTGATAAGGCTTCCGGCGTAGATGATCCGGTGGGCCTTTTGCAGCAGACGCCAGCCCTTGAGAGTAATAAGCTCCGGATCTCCGGGGCCCGCGCCTACAAAGTAAACCTTTGACATAGCCAGGATTTTACCGGGCTTCGGCCACCACTACAAATACCGGATTCTCAGCCCGCAGAAAATGCCCCCTTCCTAAAGGAGAACTTCGACCGAGCTTGATCTCTAAGACCTCTCGGAAAAGGCCTCGGGATTTTAAAAATTCCAGGGCCTGACAGAGGTTTTCGAGTACGGTAAAGGTTAGGACCAAGGGGCCTTTGGAGAACCTGGCGCAAACCGTCTCCAGGATCTCCATAAGACGCCCCCCGGTTCCTCCTATAAAAACCCGATCCGGAGGAGGGAGACGATCCAAAACTTCCGGGGCCTCTCCCACCACCGGCTCTAGGTTCAAAAGCCCCAAACGTTTACGGTTCTGAAAGAGGAGTTCGGCCCGGAAGAGATCTTTTTCTACGGCCCAGACCCGAAGGAGGGGATAGCTGCGGGCGGCTTCGCAGGATAGACCCCCAGCGCCGGCCCCCAAGTCCCAAAGGACTCCTCGCTCCGGAAGGCGCAATTTATGAAGGACCACGGCCCGGATCTCGGCCTTAGTAAAGAGGCCCCCGGGGGCAAGGAGCTCGGAGTCCGTCAGCCCCAGACCTCTAAGGCGCCCTGGACCGGAATACCTTAAAAAGAGGAGATTGGGATCTCGAAAGGTCTCGGCCGAGAGCTCAGAGGCCGACCCGGAAAGCAGGCGCTCCTCAGGGTAGCCCAGCCTTTCAGCCACCCAGACCTCTAGCTCCTCTTCCGGTACCCGCTCTTTGAGATAAGCTAGGATTTCCTCGGGGGGGTGTTGAGGGTCGGTGAAAACAGCCAGTTTTCCATAGAGTCTCAAAAGCCCGGGGATTTCAGAGAGTTCGTAATAGCGGGGCCTTTTAGATCCGCCGTGGAGGCTTATCACCCAAAAGTCTTCCCAAGGGATCTTTAACCGGGCGCTGGCCTGCTGGACCACCGAAAGGGCCGGGATAATCTCCAAGGATTCGGGGCCGAAACGCTCTAAGAGCCGACGGCCGATTCCGAAAAATAGGGGGTCTCCCCGGGCTATAAAAGCCACTTCCAAGGCCTCCTTCTGGGCCTCTTCCAGAATCAAAAGGGCCTCCGAAAGTTTCTGGTAAAGACGCACTGGGAGCCCTTCGGGGCTGTATCTTTGAAACAAAGGCCAAAGGCTTCGGGAAAGGAGGATAAAAGAGACCTTCTTTAAAGTTTGCCGAGCGCTCGAGGAGAGCTCTTCCCCGCAAAAACCCAAGAGATGGATCTTAAAGCTCAAAGACCACCTCCCGGCGATAGGAGATGAGGACTACTTTTGTTTCGGTCTTCGGGGCCCAGCGCGCGGCCAAGCTTTGCACCCGAAAAAGGACCTTTCGGAAAAGATCCTGTGGCACTTTGGGGGGAAGACCGAGCAGCCATTCAAAGAGTTCTCGGGCGGTGTTGAAGACCGGGGTTTTTTCAGGGATAGCCAGTCCTTCGGCCTTTAAAAAGGCCAGGGCCTCGGAAGGATTCACTACCCCGTGTCGCACGTGGGTGGTAAAACCATAGTCCTCCTGGACGATGGGAGGATTATCAGCCACCATAGCGCACTTGAGGAGCTTGGCCCATTGTCCGGCCAACTGGACCCGGGGAAAACCCAACCGGTCCACGGCCCGCAGGGCGAACTCCACAAAGTCGCCCATAAGGACATAGGCTTCTTCCGGCAGGCGGTAATGTCTCATGTGGGCCAGTTCGGAGGCCCGGCCAAAAGAAAGGACCACTTCTTCAAGGCCCACGGCTTGGGCCACCCGAAGCGAGGCCTCGATGGTGGCCAACCAGGCCTCTGAGGAAAGAGGCTTTACGATGCCTGAGGTCCCCAGGATAGAAAGGCCCCCCACGATCCCTAGACGGGGATTAAGGGTCTTTTGAGCCAAGGCCTCCCCTTTAGGGATGGAGAAGGTCACCTCCAGGCCAAGATTTTGATCTCCCAAGACTTCTTTTACGGCCTCCCTGATCATCTGGCGGGGGACCGGATTTATGGCCGGCTCTCCCACCGGGACCGGGAGCCCGGGCTTGGTGACCCGGCCCACCCCGGGCCCTCCTTTAAGCTGGATTTCTCCGCCCCGGGACCCCCATCTCACCGTGGCCACGATCTCGACCCCGTTAGTGATATCAGGATCGTCCCCGGCGTCTTTGATTACCGCGGCCGAAGCCTCTTTTTCCCGGATTTCTACCCGGTGAACTGGAAGTCGGACCCGAGAGCCTCCAGGAAGGGTTACTTCGACCTGAGAGAGCTTTTCTCCTTTAAGCAAGGCCCAAAGGGCGGCCTTGGTGGCCGCGGCCGCGCAGGTCCCGGTGGTGTATCCGCTTCTAAGTCGGCGTTTTCTCATGGGCCAAGGAAAGGAGGGCGTTTACCACCGCTGCGGCTGCGGGTGAACCTCCCCGGGGCCCCAGGTTGGTGATATAAGGGAGGTCTTGCCATAGTAGAAGAAGCTTGGCCTCCGCCGCCTTCACAAAACCCACCGGAAGCCCCACGATCAAGACCTCTCGGGGGTGTGTTTTAAGCCAACGCAAAGTCGCAAGTAAGGCCGTGGGGGCGTTTCCGATGGCCACTAGACCTACCTTAGGGTTTTCGGAAAGCCCCTTCTCTAAAGCTACCTCGGTGCGGGTCCGGCCTGGAGGGGCCTTGGGGACCGAGGAAAGCTCGCAGCAGACCTTCCCTCCCAAAGAGGCAAGGAGGGGCTTATTTATAGCCGTCTTTAGCATTTCTACGTCAACCAGGATGTCACAGCCCTCTTGCAACCGTTGGACCCCCACCTCGAAGGCCTTAGGGTGAAAACGCAAGGTCTTGACCCAGTCCGGATCGCCGGTGGCGTGAATTACGCGTTTAAGGACCTTCTTGAGCGCGGGAGGGCCCTTAAGGGGGACGGATTCTTCTATGATCTTAAAACTTTCCCTTTCTATGGCCTCTGGTGATAGAGGCTTTGAAAGGAGGTCAAGACCGAGATCCAAGGCCTCGGATTCCTCAAGGAGTTTTATCTCGGGGTGAGGGTTTCGGGAAAGCTCTTTTTCTAGCTCAGGCCTTAGGCTTGACGAAAGGGGGGCTACCCAAGCCTTTGGGGCCAGGGGCTTTTTGAGAATTTCCCGAAACTCTTCTAAGGTGACCACCTGGAAGGGCCCCTTTGAGGGCCCCAAAAACTCTTTTATATTGGAGTCCACCACCCAGAAAAAGGTCTCTTCCATGGGCTCAGTTTAAAAGATGGCGCATCAAGGGGCAACTTATGAAACTCTCCCTTAAGACCCTCTTTCTTTCCCTTTTGTTCTTGTTGGGCCTTTCTCTCATTTTGGCTTTGCGTTACGGGGCGGTAAAGCTCTCCTGGCCTTTAGAAGGAATCCAAAAGGAGATCTTCTGGCAGGTGAGGCTGCCCCGGGTCCTCCTTTCCCTGCTGGTGGGGGCGGCCTTGGCGATCTCGGGCCTTCTTTTTCAATATGTAATGCAAAACCCGCTGGCCGACGCCTTCACCACCGGGGCCGCGGCTTCCTCGGCCCTAGGGGCAGTGGGGGCCCTCTTTTTGGGGGTCCCCCTCTTGATGCTTCCTTTTTCTCTAGGAGCAGCCTTATTAGGGTTGATGGTGGTGCTGCGGGTGGCCTCTTGGCGGGGAAGACTCCTTCCGGTGACCATGGTTCTAGCGGGAATCGTGGTAAGCACCTTCGCCTCCGCCGCCATCAGCCTCCTTAAGTTCCTAAGTGAAGATTCCGTGGCTTCCATCGTCTTTTGGCTTATGGGAGGATTTCAGAACGCCTCTTGGGCTCGGGTGGCCCTTTTAGGGGGCACTTTAGGGTTGACTTTCCTCTTTCTCTGGCCCCGGCGGCTGGCCCTGGATCTTTTGGCCTTTGACGATCAAACGGCGCGCACCAGCGGGGTGGCGGTGGATCGCCTGCGGAAAGAGCTCCTTTTTTGGGGGGCCCTTCTTACAGCGGTGAGCGTTTCTTTTTCCGGGATCATCGGCTTTGTGGGGCTTATCGTGCCCCATCTCTTGCGCCTTTTGGGGGTCTATCAGGCGGGAGGACTCCTCGGAGGCACGGGCCTTTTCGGGGCCCTTTTTCTCCTAGAAGCCGACCTCCTTTCCCGTGTCATT
>JALWWR010000012.1 GCA_026993045.1 Thermodesulfatator sp. | reverse complement strand
TAAAACAAAGAAACCGGTGTCAAAGCCTTGATAGTCTTTAAGCCCTTTTCCCAAGGCCTCTACCCGCCCCTCTTTTATCCGCACTTTGGTGGCCTCCGAGCGCTCCACGTAAAGCCCCTGCCGGTCCCAGATGAGGCCCCGACCGCGCAAGGCCTTTTGGATGAAGCTCTCTTCGTAAAGGTGATCCGACATGGTGAGCACAAAGGGGCCTGCAACCTCTTTTCGGGCGCACCAGAGGGAATAACCGTTTCCCCTTTCAGGCTGCGGATTTTCCACCAAGATTATGCGGTATTCGGGGTGTTGGGCCTTGAAGGCCTCAAAATACCTGCGGTTCAAGGGGTTTACTACTAGAATGAATTCCTGTATCCCGTGCTGGGAAAGGAGGATCAAATGCCGCTCCAGGAGCGTCCTTCCTGCTACTTTAAGCAGGCCTTTGGGATAGGCCTCCGACATCCCCATCCGGGTCCCCAGCCCGGCGGCTAGGATCACCGCTTGCACTTCCCTTCCTCCTAACCCCGGTTTTTAATAAAGACATGGGGTCGAAAGTGGTCTCTTTCAACCCCTGGATTGAAGGGGATTTTAATTTCTTCCAGTTTACAGGGCTTACGCCGGAGGTCCTGAAGGCCTTGGAAGAGGCCGAGGCCGTTATCTTCCCTCAGACCGTCTTGCCGGAACTCTACTATTTTGTTCGAAGGCTTGGGAAACCCCTCTTTCCCAATTACGACCTGCGCTTTGTCTTCCCTGGAAAGATCGGCCAATATCTCCTTTTCCGCTCTTTGGGTCTCCCTTGTCCTTCTACGGTAGCGGTGCCGCGTATTTGCGCTTTAGGCCCTCATCCCGGAACGGCGGAGATCTCCTTTCCTTCCTATCCTTTTGTAGTGAAAGGCAATCTGGGGCACGAGGGCCACGAGGTGTGTTTGGTGGAGAATTACAGCCAGTGGGAAAGGGTCCTAGGGGAGCTCCGGCGCTGGGAGGCCTCCGGGCGTTACGGTTTTTTGATCCAGGAGTACCTTCCCTGGGAATATGACTTGCGGGTGATAGTGATCGGCTCCCAACGCCTCTTCTTCTGGCGTAAGGGACGGTTTCTAAAAAACCTGGTCCAAGCGGGAGAGATCGTTTCTTGTCCGGATCCGGATCTTCAGAAAAAGGCCTCACAACTCACCGAGACCTTGATCCGCAAAACTGGTTTCAACCTGATTGCGGTGGACTTTCTCTTTGTGCCGGAGGAAGGAAAAGCCCTCCTAAACGAGATCAATTTTGTCTTTGGTCTCCGACTTTTGGGAGGAGAAGAAAGGTTTCGGGCTTATCTTCAAAAGGCGGTGGAAGAATTTTTGGGAAACGTTTAAAATTTGGAAGGCTCCCCAAGCTTATAGGCTTGGCCGAACTCCCAGCCCCGACGAAAGACCTTACGGTTAGGCTCTAAGAAGGCCTTTTTTTCGGGAAAAAGCAGGGTCTTGAGTCCAGAAAGGACCTTTTCCGGAGGCACCACCTCGGAGACCGCCACCAAGGCCCCCAAGGCGGCCATGGTCCCCAACCGAGGGGCCCCTTCTTCCTCCGCTAGATCGTCCGCCGGCACGAAAACCAGTTTGGCCCGGGAGGCCTCTTGGACCTTTTCGGGAGAGACCAGGTTGCTATTGACCACCGCTAGGCCCCCAGGACGGAGCCGGGGGAGGAATTTATCCAGGGAAGGTTGGTTCATGATGAGAAGGGCCGAGGGGTAGGTGACCACCGGCGAGGCGATCTCCCGGTCCGAAAGCACCACGGTGCAGTTACAGGTCCCGCCGCGCATCTCCGGCCCGTAGACCGGAAGAAAAGTCACTTGGAGCCCGGCTTCCATACCGGCCTGGGCCAAGAGATTTCCGGCAAAAAGAATACCTTGCCCCCCAAAACCCGCTAAAATGACCTCAAACTTCACGGGTCTGCGTTTTCTCTCTTTTCTCCAGCCAGTCACTCACTTTCAACATCACCAAACCAAAAAGAAGGGCTCCTATACCAAAAAGAAGAAGATTAAGAGTAAAAGGATCCATCTCTTGTCCTCCCCTTTTTAATAAGAATAAATCCGGTCAATAAAAGCGCTAGCATCAAAAAGAAGGCTACTCCAAAAGCGTACCAAGAAAAATGCTGATCTAAAAGTGGTTTTACAATTCCGGCCACTGCCACGGCCAAGGCCAGGTGATAAAACCATTTTCCAAGTTCAATAAGTTCTTCCCTCATGAGAGATCTTTGAAGATTTTGAGGGGAAAGGTCTCGACCAGCTCGTCCACCTTCTCTAAGGCCTCCACCGGGTCCGTCTTCCAGTTTATCGGACAAGCTGAAAGGAATTCCACGTAACCAAAACCCCGATCTTCGAGCTGAGCCAAGAAGGCCTTGCGCAGGGCCTCTTTGGCTTCAAGCACCCTTTTCGGAGTGTTAACCGCCACCCGGGCGCAAAAAGCTACTCCGGGGAAGGAGGCCAAGATTTCGGCGATCTGCATAGGGTGCCCATAATGTTGGGGGTCGCGCCCTTGAGGGGTGGTGGTGGTCCGCTGCCCCACCACGGTGGTGGGGGAAAGCTGGCCTCCGGTCATACCGTAAACGGTGTTGTTGATCATGATAGCTGTGATCCGCTCCCCCCGGGCTGCGGCGTGCAAGCTTTCTCCCAAACCGATGGCGGCAAAGTCTCCGTCGCCTTGATAGGTGAAAACCACCAAATCCGGCCGGGCCCGTTTGGCCCCGGTGGCAGCGGCGCAGGAACGGCCGTGGGGGGCCTCGCAAATGTCTACATCAAAGTAGTAATAAAGAAAACAGGCACAACCAATGGAGGCTAGACCATAGGCCCTCTCCCGGATCCCGAGTTCTTCAATAACCTCCGCTAGCAAGCGATGGGCGATCCCATGGTGACAGCCTGGACAATAGTGAAAGGGGCGTTCCCTTAAGACCGAAGGGAAGATCTGGGCTTTCTTAGGCATTTCTTGATCCTCTGATAGATTTCTTCCGGGGTGGGCAAATCGCTAGGGGGAAAAGCCAAAAGCTCCACCTCCGCCTTCCCGCACACCGCCAGTTTTACGTCTTCCACCATCTGTCCACAATTGAGTTCCACCACTAGAAAGCGAGTCTCCGGTCGGGCCAAGGGGGCGAAGTATCTTTCTGGAAAAGGAAAGAGGGTTATGGGCCGTAGGTAGCCCACGGGGTAGCCTTCTTCCCGGGCCTTCTGGACCGCTTCTTTTACAATCCGAGTCAAAGACCCAAAGGCGCACACGATAAGTTGGGCCCCTTCGGTGCCAAAGACCTCCGCCCGCACTTCCCGTCGCATAGCCCGGTATTTTTTCTGCAAAAGCTCGTTTCGGGCCCGAAGTTCCCCTGGCCCTAGATAAAGGCTACGCAAGATCCGCCCAGGCCTGCCTCGGGCCCCGGTCAAGGCCCAGTCTTTAGGATAGGTCCGAGGCTTTATCTTGCGGGCCTTGAGGGGTTCTTTCATCTGCCCTAAAAGGGCGTCGGTAAGGATCATCACCGGTTGGCGATACTTTTCCGCCAGATCAAAGGCCCGAGCTGTGAGTTCGTAGGCCTCCTGGATACTGGCTGGTGAAAGCACCAGAAAATGGTAATCCCCGTGGCCAGCTCCTTTAGTGGCTTGAAAGTAGTCTCCCTGAGAGGCCTCTATTCCTCCAAGCCCAGGCCCTCCCCGGGAGACGTTTACCACCACCGCCGGAAGCTCTAAAGCCGCCAAGTAGGAGAAGGTCTCGGCCATGAGAGAGATTCCTGGGCTGGAAGAAGAAGTCATGGCTCGTACGCCCGTGGAGGCCGCTCCCAGAAGCATGTTCACCGCCGCCAGCTCGCTTTCAGCCTGGAGAAAGACCCCTCCTCGCTTGGGAAGTTCCCGGGCCATGAGCTCCGGGATTTCGTTCTGGGGGGTGATGGGATAGCCAAAATAACAGCGGCAACCCGCGGCCAGGGCCCCCAGAGCAATGGCTTCCGAGCCTTTGACTAAAAGGGGCTTCACTTATTTGACCTCCAGCACCACGTCTGGACACATAAGATAACAGATGCCACAGGCGTTACAGCCTTCAAGGTCCTGGACCTCCACTATTCGGTAGCCCTGAAGGTTGCGTTTCCGGCCCAAGACTAGGACCTTTTGGGGGCAAAAATGGACACAAAGACCACAACCCTTACAGCGTTCAGGGAAAGAGACCGTGACCTTCAAGCTCAAGCTTGGCCTCTTAGCTTCGAACTTAGGGCTTGGATCTCAGCCACTTTTTCTACAGGCCAGACCTCCACTTCTTTTCCGGCTAAAGTCTTGCGAATCAAACCACTTAAGACCTTTTTAGGTCCGGCCTCCACCCAGAGCCTTACTCCAGCCTCATACATATACTCCACGCTTTCCACCCAGCGCACTGGAGAGAGCATCTGCTGGGCTACCAGGTCCTTGATTCGGGCCGGGTCTTTTTCCGGAACCGCCGAGACGTTAAAGACCACCGGGATGGAAGGGCTGGAAAAGGGAAGGCTCTGGATCAACTCTTCGAAGACTCGGGCCGCTGGTTCCATGAGGGGGGAATGGAAAGCCCCTGAGACCTTGAGCTTGACCAACCGGGCCCCGGCCTCCTTGGCTTTGGCTGCAACTTGAGCCGCGGCTTCCTCCTCCCCGCTGATAACAATCTGCTCCGGGCTGTTGTGATTGGCCAAGTACACGCGGCCCTCGATTTTAGAAAGGAGGTCTTTTAAAGTCTCTCGGGAAAGTCCCAAGACGGCGTACATGGCCCCTGGGGCGTACTCTGAGGCCTTATGCATCAGTTCCCCCCGGCGCTTTACCAGCCTGAAAACGTCCTCTAGGCTGCAGATCCCGGAGGCCGCTAGGGCGCTAAATTCCCCTAAACTGTGACCCGCCAGAAAGGCCGGGCTCAGCCCTTCCTTTTCTAAAACCTTCCAAACCGCCAGGTTGACCGCCGTGAGGGCCACCTGAAGATGGTCCGTACGGGTGAGTTCTTCCTCCGGGCCCTCCAAGCAGAGGGCCTTTACCGGAAGGCCGGTAGTCTCTTCGGCTAAAGAGAAGACCTCTTCCGCCTCGGGATAATGCTCCAAGACCTCCCGACCCATGCCTACGTACTGGGAGCCCTGCCCCGGAAAGACTACCGCCAGCACCTACTCCTCCTCTTCAAAGAAAAATTCTTCTTCCTCTTCCTCCTCAAAGGGGGCCTCCCCTTCTTCCTCCAAATAATCTTCGTATTCGTCTGCAGACATCAACTCTTCCAGCTCTTCGGGATCGGAAAGCCTCACCTTAAGGAGCCAGCCGTCACCGTAAGGATCATTGTTGATAATCTCCGGGTCTTCCAGGATCTCCTCGTTTACAGCCAAGACCTCTCCGGAGACAGGCGAACTCAACTCTTCCACTCCTCGAGCCGTCTCCACGCTGCCAAAGATCTCGCCTTTTTCCAGCTCGTCTCCTTCCTCCGGAAGCTCCAGATCCAAGATTTCGCCGTAAAGTTGGGGGGCATAGGAAGAAAAACCCAGCACGGCCTTGGAACCTCGCTCCTGTTTTACCCACAGATGTTCTTCAGAATAAAGCCGATCTTCAGGGAAGGCCATTTATCACCTCCTGGCATTGCGGGTTTACTCCTCGGATTAGCCGAATTCTGGCCATTTGGCAAGAGGTTCATCCTGGGGTTGCTAATCCCCTTAAAGGTCTTATCATGAGGTATGAAAAAAAGAGGTTGGAAGAGAAAATCAAAAAACGTGAGGAGGTAAAGCCATGAAAAAGATCATTGGATTAGTGGTGGCGCTGTTTTTAGGGGTCTCAATGGCTTGGGCCGTGCCCACCAAGGTAGTGGTGGGGGTTAAGGCCCGGGACGCCAAGTTTATCGGGACTTCTATGGGAGGAGTTTTGGTTTTGATTCAGGATGCCTGTACTGGAGAGATCTTGGCTAAAGGGGTGGCTCAGGGGAGCACTGGAGATACCAAGCTTCTTATGAAGACTCCCAAAGAGCGTTATACCAAGCTCATCGTGGGGAAGACGGCCAAGTTTGTGGCCAACTTAGATCTTAAAGAACCTCGAAAGGTGCGGATCGTGGCCCGGGGACCTTTGGCTCAGCCCCAGGCCATGCAAGAGGTTTCGGTTACCACTTGGTTGGTACCGGGGAAACCCATCGAAGAATTAGTGCTAGAGATGCCCGGGCTGGTGGTCGATGTACTATCGCCTTCGGCTCATACCATGGTGAAAGGTCCGGCAGAGGTGGAACTCCGAGCTTCGGTAACGCCTATGTGCGGCTGTCCGGTGGATCCCCGCTTTTTCTGGAAACCGGAAAATTACGAGGTGGCCGCCTTGGTGAAAAAAGGCGGTCAATATTGGAAGACTGTACCTCTAGCCTTTACCGGCAAGACCAACCATTTTGCGGCCAAGCTCCAGCTGGAAAAAGGCGTTTATGAGTTTATAGTCTACGCCTACGATCGGCTCACTGGAAATACTGGGCTGGACCGTACCACCCTTATTGTAAAGTAGAAAACAAGGGGCTTCGGCCCCTTAAATTGCTTGGAGGAGGAAAGTGATGAAAAACGGCTGGTCTCCCTATCTGGGTGGGGTGTTAACCGGGCTGTTGCTTCTAGCCTCCGTGCTAGTGACCTATCATTGGTTCGGAAAGCCCCGATATTTAGGGACTTCCACTGCTTACGTAAAGGTTGCGGGCCTCATCGAAAAGGCTATTTCTCCGGAAACCGTGGCCCAAAATGCCTACTATCAAAAGAAAAAACCCGCCATCGACTGGAAGGTGATGCTGGTGTTGGGGGTCCCGCTGGGGGCCTTTTGGGCGGCCCTTCGAAACCGGGAGTTTAATCCCCGCTGGGTCCCAGGCGTCTGGCGGGAACGTTTTGGGGATTCTCCAGCCCTGCGGGCCTTAGGGGCCTTTGTGGGAGGATTCCTCTTGATTTACGGGGCTAGGCTAGCCGGCGGGTGTCCCAGCGGTCACGGTCTTTCAGGGATGAGCCAGCTGGCCGTGAGCGCCTTTATCGTGGTGGCGGGCTTTTTTATCGGGGGTATCCCTTTGGCCCTAATCCTTTATGGACGCAGGAGGTAGACTATGGAGTTAATAGTGGGTTTTGTTACCGGGATCCTTTGGGGATACATCTTTCAACGCGCTCGGATTGTACGGTTTGAAAAACACGCCGGTCTCCTGACCCTGACGGACCTTACGGTCCTTAAATTTTTGCTATCAGCGGTAATAGTTGGGGCGATCGGAATCCAGCTCTTTACCACTTTAGGGCTGGCTCCCTACCACTTAAAGCCCACCCACATGGCCGCCAACTTGGTGGGGGGCATCATTTATGGTCTAGGCTGGGCCCTGTTGGGCTATTGCCCTGGAACCATGGGCGGAGCTATAGGGGAAGGCTCCTTTGACGCCCTCTTTGGGATCTTGGGGGGATTGTTGGGAGCCATGGCTTACGCCCATACCTATCCCTTTTGGAAGAAGACCTTGCTGGCGGTGGGGAATTACGGGAAGATCCATCTCCCAGCGCTCTTACACTTACCCCCGCTGGGGGTGGGAGTAATTTTTGCAGCTCTGCTCTTGGCCTTTATCGTGTTTCTTGAGAAAATGGGCTGGTGATCAGGGTACAGGTTAAAGAGCAGGAGGAAGTTGCCCCGGATTATTTTCGGCTGGTCCTGGAGGTGGGAGATCTAGATTTTGAGGGCCAGCCTGGTCAATTCGTAAAACTTAAGGCCTGGGAAGGGAAAGACCCTTTGCTTCCCAGGCCTTTTTCTATTCACGATCTCGCCTCCCCTTTTTTGGAGATCCTTTATCAGAGGCGGGGGGTTGGGACCCGGGCCCTCTCCCGCCTGCGGTCTGGGGAAACCTTAGAGCTAGAAGGTCCTTTGGGAAGACCCTTTCCCAAACCGGAAAAGGATCCGGTGTGGTTGGTGGCCGGAGGGGTGGGGGTAGCCCCTTTTCTCTTTTATCTTAAAGAGCTCCAGAAGGCCGGTCTTAAGACCCGTCTCTTTTATGGGGCCCGTTCCAGGAAAGATCTTTTGCGGCTTGAGAGCTTTAAGTCTTGGACCTCTTTGCACTTAGCCACTGAAGACGGGTCTTTAGGCCGGAAAGGTCTGGTCACCGATCTTCTGCAAGAAGAACTTTCCCGTGAGGAACCGGCCTTAGTGCTGGCCTGCGGTCCGCGAGGAATGTTAAAGGCTCTAACCCAGTGGGCTAAGGATAAGTCCTTCGAGGTTTACCTAGCTTTAGAGACTCTCATGGCCTGTGGTCGGGGCCTTTGTCTGGGCTGCGTGGTGCCTCGGCGAAAGGGAGGGTATTTGAAGGTCTGTCTAGAAGGGCCTGCGGTTTTGGCCCAGGAGGTAGCTCTCTGAGGGTAAAACTTGGTTCCTTAGAGCTGGAAAACCCTTTGATGCTGGCCTCGGGCACCTGGGGTTTTGGGGACACCCTTCCTTCCGAGGTCCTCTCTTCGGCGGGAGCCCTGGTGACCAAAGGGCTTTCCCTTGAACCCCGGCTTGGGAACCCCCCTCCCCGCCTCTCTGAGACCCCTTGCGGTCTGATCAATTCCATTGGACTCGAAAATCCCGGGCTAGAGTTCTTTAGCCGAAAGATCCTTCCCCGGCTCTTGGCTTACGGCCCTCCAGTGATCGTTAATATCTTTGGCGAAAGGGAAGAGGAATTCCCCCGCCTGGCGGAGGCCTTAAAGCCTTTTCCCATAGCGGGTTTG
>JALWWR010000011.1 GCA_026993045.1 Thermodesulfatator sp. | reverse complement strand
CACCGGAATCCCCTGTCTCCGGGCCCAACCGATAAAATCCGCCACGATCAGGAAATAACTGGCAAAACCCTTTTTCTTAATGACCTCTATCTCATATTCCAAGCGCTCCCAGTATTCCTTCTCTGGAGCAGCGCGGTCTTCCCCTAGTTCTTCCAGACGTCGCCTAAGTCCCTCTCGGGCCTCTTCTTCAAAGACCTCTTCGTAAGTCTTTCCCGGCGGCAAAGGATAGACCGGAAAACGATAGCCCCCTAAAGGAAGCTCAAACTGGATGGCCTCGGCGATCTCCAAGGTCCGGGATAGCACCTCCGGGGGATAATCCCGGAAACGCCGCGCCATCTCCTCCGGCGAGGCAAAATAGACTTGATCGGTCTCAAACCGGAAGCGTTTGGGATCTGAAAGCACTTTGCCAGTCTGGATGCAAAGCAAGATCTCGTGCACCGCCGCGTCTTCCGCCGAAAGATAATGGCAATCGTTGGTGGCCACCGCCGGCACCCCTAAGGTCTCGCTAAGTTCTAAAAGGACCTGGTTGACTTGACGTTGTTCCGGAAGGCCGTTTTCTTGAATTTCCAGGTAAAACCGACCGGGAAAGAGGTTCCGATAGGTCTCGATGAGTTTTACGGCCTTATCCGTTTGTCCTTTAAGGATAGCCGCCGGGATCTCCCCGTGCAGGCAGGCCGTGAGGGCGATCAAGCCTTCGGAATAGTCCTTAAGCAATTCTTTATCGATCCGGGGTTTCCAATAAAAACCCTCAAAGTGGGCCTTGGTGGCCAGTTTTAGAAGATTGCGATAACCGGTCTCGTTTTGGGCCAGAAGCACCAGATGATATCCGGCCTCGTGCGCGCTTTTGGCCTTCTTTTCAAAACGGGAACCCGGAGCCACGTAGAATTCGCAACCGATAAGGGGCTTAAGCCCCGCCTCCTTCAACTTTTCATAAAAGTGGACCACCCCGAAAAGATTCCCGTGATCCGTAATCGCCACCGCGGGCATGCCGTATTCCAAGGCCTTACGGGCTACATCTTCCACCCGCAGGGCCCCGTCCAAAAGACTCCACTCGGTATGCAGATGCAGATGGACAAACTCCGCCATGGAATCCCTCCCTCCGAGCTACCCTAATTTTAATCCCCTTCCCTAAATCGCCCAGGGGAAATCGTATAGGTCAAGATCTGGACTCAAGCTTCAAGCCCAACTCCGCTTAGCGCCATTTTTCAAGTTGACCCTATAAGCGGGTTTTGATAAACAGGACTGGAGATGGCGGTAGAGTTCCCGCACCGACACCTGCTAGAGATACGGCCTCTTTCAGAGGAAGATATTTGGACCATTTTAAAGACCGCCCGCAACCTTAAAGAGGTCCTAAAAAGACCCATTCCTAAAGTGCCTACTTTACGGGGCAAGGTGGTGGCCAACCTCTTTTTTGAGCCGAGCACCCGCACCCGGCTCTCCTTTGAACGGGCCGCCAAGACCCTCTCCGCCGAGGTGCTCAATTTTTCGGCTCGAGGAAGCAGTCTCGAAAAAGGTGAAAATCTCCTAGACACCGTTAAGAACGTGGAAGCCTTAGGAGCCGATCTTTTTGTTCTGCGTCACCCAGCCTCAGGGGCCCCCCATTTTATAGCCCGTCATGTCAAGGGCGGGGTAATCAACGCCGGAGACGGTTTCCATGAACACCCCACCCAGGCCCTCTTGGATCTGCTCACGGTCTTGGAGGCCAAAGGAGGATTCCGGGGCCTCAAGGTGGCCATTATTGGGGACATCCGCCACAGCCGGGTGGCGCATTCCGATATCCTGGCCTTCCGCAAGATGGGAGCGGAGGTCTTCGTCTCCGGCCCGGGGACCCTCTTGCCCCCGGAAAGAGAAGCCCTAGGGGCCCGGGTCTGTTACCGTTTAGAGTCCGCTCTGGAGTCCGCGGAGGTGGTGATAGCCCTTCGGGTGCAAAAAGAGCGTCATGGTCGGGCCCTCTTTCCCGGTTTCCATGAATATGCCCGCTACTTCGGCCTGACCCGAAAGAATCTCGAACTTACCTCTCCCACAGCCATTCTCATGCATCCCGGTCCCATTAATTGGGGAGTGGAGTTGGCCGGAGAGCTCATGGATTTTCCCCGCCAGGTTATCCTAGATCAGGTGGAAAACGGGGTAGCGGTACGTATGGCCCTGCTTTTACTTCTTTTAAAAAGCGGAGAAACCGCCCCATGATACCTATCAGATCTAAAAAAAAGACCCTCCCACCCTCAAGGGGACCAGGCAAAGTCCGTCCCATAGCTTGTGAACTTAAAGGTTCTCTTGGTTATATTAAGGGAAAACCCAAACTCTCGGGGACATCATGAAGATCCTCATTAAAAAGGCTCGGATCGTCGATCCCTCTCAAGGCCTGGACCAGGAAGGAGATCTCCTGGTAGAAAGGGGCCGCATAAAGGCCCTAGGGCCTGACCTTCCTTCGGAAGGGGCTCAGGTGATTTCCGCTGAAGGGCTCTGGCTTTTTCCGGGCCTTATTGATATGCACGTCCACCTGCGAGAACCCGGGGAGGAATGGAAGGAAGACTTAGAAAGCGGGACTCTGGCCGCCGCCGCCGGGGGATTTACCGCTGTAGCCTGTATGCC
>JALWWR010000010.1 GCA_026993045.1 Thermodesulfatator sp. | reverse complement strand
TCCCTGTATGGGTTGTACGGAACCTAATTTTTGGGACCGTATGAGCCCCTTCTATGAGCATCTTCCCAAGATCTATATCCCCGCGGGAGGTGGTATCCGGGCTGAGGCGGAAAAAGTAGGAAAAGTGGCGGTGGGAGGAGCGGCGGCCGTGGTAGCGGCCCACGCCGCCATAGGGGCCATCAAGAAGGCCGCTAAAGGCCTGCGTTCGGAAAAATCGGAGTCTGAAGAATAAGGAGGCAAACCATGGCCAGAAAGAAGATCACCATTGATCCTATAACCCGCATTGAGGGCCACCTCCGGATAGATGTAGAGGTGGCCGGAGGGGAGGTTAAAGAGGCCTGGGCCTCGGCCCAGATGTGGCGGGGCATCGAGGTTATCCTTAAAGGGCGAGATCCTCGGGACGCTTGGGCCTTTGCCCAACGGTTTTGTGGCGTCTGCACCACGGTGCACGCCATCGCCTCCGTCCGGGCGGTGGAAAACGCCCTTCGAGTGGAGGTCCCCCTGAACGCCCAATACATCCGGAACATCATCTTGTGCGCCCACGGTTTGCACGACCACATAGTACATTTTTATCACCTCTCGGCCCTAGATTGGGTGGACGTGGTTTCGGCCCTTAAGGCCGATCCCAAAAAGACCGCCGAGCTAGCCCAGAAACTCTCCAATTGGCCGGGAAACAGTGTGACTTTTTTCCGGGAAGTAAAAAAGAAACTGGAGAGCTTTGTAGCCAGTGGACAACTAGGACCTTTTAGCACTGGATATTGGGGCCATCCGGCCATGAAACTTCCTCCGGAGGTCAACCTTTTGGCGGTAGCCCATTATCTTGAGGCCCTGGATTATCAATACAAAGCCAACCAAGTGGTGGCCATTTTTGGAGGCAAGACCCCCCATATCCAGACCATAGTGGTGGGAGGAGCGGCCTTGGCCATTAATCTCGAAAACGAGGCCACCTTAAACATGGAACGCCTGGCCTGGGCGAGAGAGCTATTAAGACAAGTCCGGGATTTTGTGCACCAGGTCTATTTCGTGGACGCCTGCGCCATCGCAGCCCTTTATCCGGAATGGTTCCGATACGGAGCTGGAGTGACCAACTATCTTGCGGTTCCAGATCTGCCCCTCGATCCCCGAGGGACCCGCTTTGATCTGCCCGGAGGCACCATTTTTAAAGGTGACCTCTCCTCAGTGAAACCCATCAAGAGTTTCAATGACTCCTATTTTAGGGACAATGTGGCCGAATGTGTGGCTCACTCCTGGTATGACGGCGACTGGACGCGACACCCTTGGCAAGAAGAGACCAGACCCAAGTACACTGGATTTCAAGAAAACGGTAAATACACCTGGGCCAAGGCCCCGCGCTTTACCGGAGAGCCTATGCAGGTAGGGCCCCTGGCCCAAGTCCTGGTGGGCTACGCCCTAGGACACGAGCTCATCAAGAAGTGGACCGATGAGGCCCTAAAACGGATTCAAAGTATCTCCGGGAAAAAGATCACCCTGGACGACTTCCACTCCACCCTGGGACGACAGGTAGCCCGGGCCATCCGTTGTGCGGTTCTAGCGGAGCTGGGCTTGAAACACCTGGATCTCCTGATCGAAAACGTAGCCCGAGGCGATCTCGAGGTCTATCCTTACCGGAAACCGCCCACCTTTCCTAAGGGAGAGATCATGGGGTTCGGTTTTCACGAGGCCCCACGAGGAACCCTTTCCCACTGGGTAGTAATCGAAAACGGAAAAATCAAGAATTACCAGGCCGTGGTGCCTTCTACTTGGAATGTCAGCCCCCGCTGTCAACTTGGAAAACGGGGACCTTATGAACACAGCCTCTTGGGAAATCCCGTGGCCCAACCCGAAAAGCCTTTGGAGGTCTTGCGGACTATCCATTCCTTTGATCCTTGCATTGCTTGTGCGGTCCATATCTTGGACCAAAACCGAAAAGAGGTGGTAAAAGTAAAGGCCCTTTAAAGAGGCTAAGGGGGGTAAAAATGAAAAAAGACGATATCCTTTATCGGCGAGTCTTTGTATGGAGTTGGGCTTTAAGGATCTTTCATTGGACCTTTGCCCTTTCCTGCGCGGTACTGATCGTCACCGGCATTTATATCCATTTCCCTCCTATCACTACCAAATGGGCTGAATTTAAACCTCAATACCTCATGGCTACCCTGAGGTACTACCATTTCGCTGCAGCCTATTTCTTCATGGCAGCCCTGGCCCTGCGGCTCTACCTCCTCTTTTTCGGCAACCGGTATGAGCGTTTCACCGACTTTTTGCCCATCTCCAAGCGAAACCTCATCTCCTTCTGGCGGACCCTAAAGTTCTATCTCTATCTCACCGATGAACACGAATGGCGAATGGGACACACCGTCTTAGCCGGCACCATCTATTTTGTCCTTTTTTTAGCGGGGATCGTGATGAGCCTCACCGGGCTCTATCTCCTTTATCCCGATGTCTCTTGGATTAGTAAAATGGGCGTAGCCCTTTTTGGCTCGGTGCAGATGGCCCGGTTCATACACTATATTCTCCACTGGTGCTTCATTTTCTTTGTGATCGTGCACCTTTACATCGCCATCTGGAACGACTTTAAGGCGCCGGAGGCCATCATCTCCGGCGCCTTTTCGGGCTCCAAATTTATGCCTGCGG
>JALWWR010000009.1 GCA_026993045.1 Thermodesulfatator sp. | reverse complement strand
CTTGGTCTTTACGATCAAGGATTTTTCCGAGACCACCTCCAGACCGGTAGGAACCACGATGTGCGGAAACTCCACCGGTTTTAAGACCGGAGGGGCGGGAGCCGGAGAAGCGGCTTTGGATTTGGAAGCCGTAGTGGTGCACCCCCAAAGCAACATTCCTATCAAAACCAGCAACCAGAATCGGGACATCTTAGGCCTCCTCTTCGTTTTTTATTCTCCCTTGAGACCTCTGAATAACATTCCCCTCCCTCTGGGAGGGGAAGAAAACCTTTAAATTTCCCCCCTCCCAAACCCTCCCCCACAGGGGGAGGGTGAACTTCTTCAAAGGTCTCTCCCTTGAGATTAACGATTAGAGCGTTTTTGAAAACCCCCTTAAGGCCGATGGTAGGGACCTCCAGAAAGAATGGTCAGGCTCCGATAAAGGGCTTCGCAGAAGACCAAGAGGGCTATTTCGTGGTTCAAGGTAAGGGGGGAGAGGGAGAGCCGGAATTGGGCCTGGGCCAGAAGGCCGGTCTCCAAACCCTCCGGCCCTCCGGCCACCACCACGATTTCCCGGTGGCTTAAGAAAAGATCCTCCCAGAAGCGGGCCAGTTCCCGGGAAGAAAAAAGCCGCCCCCTTTCGTCCAGGGCCAGGAGATAGGCCGAAGGAGGAATATGTTTTCGGAGACGGTGGGCCTCTTGGGCCCGGCGGTCTTGAGGCGAACCCTCGGCCTTCACCTTAGGAAAAAGGACCTCAAACTGGAGATAGGGTTTGACACGGGCGCGGTAAAAGTCTATACCCTGGGAAATAAAGGGAAACTTGAGCGGACCCGGAGCCAGAAGTAGAAGACGAGAAGGATATCGCATGGTATAAAGGTAGCATATCCATGGGCGAAGAAAAAAGCCGACTCTTAAGTCAAATTCCAGCGGTCCATCTATTAGCCGAAAGGCTCGCGCAGGCCCGTCCAGGGCTTCCGACGGTCTTTTATAGCCGGGCCGCTCGGCGTCTGGCCCAGGAGTTAAGGGCCGAGATCCTGGCCGGGAAAAAGGTCCACCTAGACGAAGAGGAGGTTTGGGCCCGGGCCCAGGCCTTGCTAACCGAAGAGGCCCGTCCCCATTTGCGGCCGGTCATAAACGCCACCGGAGTGGTGGTACACACCAATCTGGGCCGTTCCCCCCTGGCCCCGGAGGCCCTGGAAGAGATCCTCGCGGTGGCCCGGGGCTATTCCAATCTGGAATACCGTTTGGCCCAAGGGGAACGGGGCAGCCGTTACGAACATGTACGGGGGCTTTTGCGAGACCTTACCGGGGCCGAAGAGGCCCTAGTGGTAAACAACAATGCCGCCGCGGTCCTTATCACCTTAAACACCCTGGCCGCGGGCAAAGAGGTCATCGTCTCCCGAGGCGAACTGGTGGAAATTGGCGGCTCCTTCCGGATGCCGGAGGTGATGGCCTGGGCCGGATGCCGTCTTAAAGAGGTGGGAACCACTAATCGCACCCATTTGAAGGATTTCGAAGAGGCCATCGGGGAAGAGACCGCCCTTTTAATGAAAGTCCACAAGAGCAATTACGCCATCCTGGGTTTCACCAAAGAGGTCTCCGGGGCGGAGTTGGTGGCCTTGGGAAAAAAATATGGAATACCGGTGGTGGAGGACCTGGGAAGCGGGTGTCTGGTGGACTTCTCCCGCTACGGGCTGCGGAAGGAACCCACGGTCCAGGAAATCGTAAGGACCGGAGTGGATGTCATTACCTTTTCCGGGGACAAACTCTTGGGAGGGCCCCAGGCGGGAATCATCGTAGGGAGCCGGGAGCTGGTGGAAAGGATCCGAAAAAACCCCCTCAACCGGGCCCTGCGGATCGACAAGATGACCCTGGCGGGCCTGGAGGCCACTTTAAGACTTTATCTCGAGGAAAAGATCGCGGTGGAAAAGATCCCTACCTTGCGTTTCATCTTGACCCCGGCCTTCCAGGTAAAAAAGGCGGCCCAGAAGCTGACCCGGGCCCTGCGGAAGGCCGCTCTTCCGGGTTTCGCCTTTGAGGTGGTGCCCACCGTCTGTCGCACCGGGGGAGGGGCCCTTCCTCTGGCAGACCTTCCCTCCTTCGCCGTGGCGGTCACCGCCGCTGATTTTAGCCCTGAAGAGCTGCATCAGGCTTTAAGGACCGGCGAGCCCCCGGTGGTGGGCCGGATCGAAGGGGATCGTTATTTGCTTGAGGTCCGAACCCTTTTTCCGGAGGAATACCCCTTGATAGTCCAAGCCTTTAAAAGGTTGAGCCATGGCCGTTCCTGAGGGCTGGGAGTTATATCTCCCCAAAATCCAAGCCTGGCTAGAAAAACGGCTAGAGACGGTTTCCCCCTGGCCGGTAAAGATCTCTTTGGAGCCTGGCAACCTCAAAGTCTTTGGGCGTCCGGTGGCCCACTTAAGTCTTAAGCAGCGGCAACCCCTTTCCGAATCCAAGCGGTGGCTCCCTTTGCTGAAAGAGTTGAGCCAGGCCTGGCTGGAGAACCTCTTTCTTTCCGGGGCCCAAAACGGCTGCCTAGGGGAGGGGCTCTTTCAAGTGCTGAAAGAAAGCCGGGCCCTGGAGGGGCTCTGGATAAAAGGCCGGCGACTGTTTTGCCCTCCGGGCACCATCTTTTTAAAAGAAGGACTTTATTTCTTGCCTCGTTTTCTTAAAAGCCAGCAACTCTTTCTCAAGACCAACTGGCGGGAAAGACGGAAATTCTTGGCCCTCTATCTCACGG
>JALWWR010000008.1 GCA_026993045.1 Thermodesulfatator sp. | reverse complement strand
GTCTTTAAACCGGGAAAGGGCCTCGTCTGGGTCCGGCGGGGTGAAACGGGCCTTTAAAAAGAGTTTTTCGATCTCGGTCTTGAGGGCCTGGGCCTCTTCGGGAAGGACCGGCCGGTGCGAGGAGAGGCGCAGGTGTTCCTTTTCGGCGGTAAGGACTCCTTGGACTAGAAGTTCCTCCAAGGCGGCCTCAAACACCCTCAAGGGGGCCCGGCTGGAGACTCGGGCTCGCAACTCTTCCTTGGTAAGCCCGGGTTTTAAAGGGAAATTTTGGTGAAATTTTTCAAGGGCCTTTTTAATCTGGGCCTTAAAGTCCTCGAAGGCTGGACGTCCTACCAGCCATTCCTCTTCCTCCCCAGCCAGACGGACCAACTCCGGAGCCAACTCCTCCTTTAAGGAATTCCACCGCTCCCCGTAAACCGAGACCTTTAATTGCAAATCCCGGTCCTTCATCCCGGCTTCTCCGGCCCGCTCCAAATGGTAGCGCAAGACTTCCCGGGGATCTTCGGTAAGGAGCCTTTCCAGTTCCTCCCTCTCCCAAGGTTTGGTGCGTTTACGCCGCCACGCGACTGGGTTAAGGACCCGACCCCCACCCAAGGTCACCAAGGGACTTCCGCCTCGAATCACGAAACGATCTCCCCGCCAGCACACCACCGGCTCCGAGAGACGCACCTGGGCCACATCCCGCTGCCCCGGAAGGAGTTGGTCCTTGCCAAAAAAGACTATTTCTCCTATCACTTCCGCGGTGCCCAAATGGAAATGGACCTTCTCCAGATTTTTAAGGGGGCGAGGGGCGCTTCGGAGACAGATTAATTCCAAATCCAAGATAGAAGAAGGTTTTAGGGCCCCTTCTTTAGAGACCATATCCCCTCGGGCTACTGCTTCTCTCTCTAACCCTTGAAGATTGAGAGCAGTGCGCATCCCGGCCAAGACCTCTTCCCGGTCCTCACCGTGGACCTGAATGCGCCGCACCCGGGCCTTCAATTCCCGGGGGTAGACCAAGACCTCTTCTCCAACCCGGACTTTTCCAGACCAGGCGGTCCCGGTGACTACCGTGCCAAAACCCTTGATCACAAACACCCGGTCTACAGGAAGACGAAAGGGGCCTTCGGTGGAACGGTCCGGGATTTCCTGCACTAGCTCGTCCAAGACCTCAAGGAGTTCCGGAATCCCCTCCCCCGTGGTGGAGGATACCGCTACCAAAGGGGCCCCTTCTAAAAAGGTCCCCTCTAAGGCCGCCCGCACGTCTTCCTTTACCAGCTCTAACCATTCCGCATCCACCAGATCTTTCTTAGTAAGCACCACTAGGCCGGTCTTTACTCCCAAAAGTTCGCATATCTCTAAATGCTCCCGGGTTTGAGGCATTACCCCTTCGTCGGCCGCGATCACCAAGGCCACCAAGTCGATCCCTGCCGCCCCAGCCACCATGTTGCGCACAAAACGCTCGTGCCCGGGTACGTCCACGATCCCCACCCGCACCCCGGAGGGAAGATCCAGATGGGCAAATCCCAGTTCGATGGTGATGCCCCGTTCCTTCTCTTCTTTTAGCCGATCGGTATCGATCCCGGTGAGGGCCTTGACCAGAGTGGTCTTCCCATGGTCGATATGCCCTGCGGTTCCGAGAATAACGCGCTTCATGCCGGGGCATCCTCCGCTTTAAGGAGTTGCACTTGGCGCCCCAGAAAGAGCCGGGCCACCCGGCTGAAAGCCGGGGTCAAATCCGAAACCAAGATCCGAGGCTCGCCATCCGGTGCCAGCTCTCGGGCCAAGCCGGGATGGGTCTCCAGAAATCCCTTCACTTCCTCTGCCAACTCTTCGGCTGGATCCACCAAGATGACCCTCTTTCCAGCTTTGGCCTGAATGATCTTCTTGAGCACGGGATAATGGGTACAGCCTAAAACCAAAGTGTCAATACCTTTCATCTTCAAGGGGATTAGGCACTTTTTAACGATCATGCGGGTCTCGGGTTTCTTGAGCCAACCCTCCTCTACCAGCGGCACCAGGAGGGGGCAGGGGTTTCCGTAAACCTTGACCTCCGGATCTAAGCTCCGAAGCAGCCGTTCGTAGACCCCGCTTTCCACGGTGGCCCGGGTACCGATCACGCCGATCACTTTGCGCTTGGTGACTGCCAAGGCCTTCTTTACCGAAGGGGTGACCACCTCAAAGATGGGGAGCCCTGGAAAACGTTCCTTTAGGGCCTCCGTGGCCACGGAAGAAGCCGAATGGCAGGCCACCACTATCACCTTGGCCCCTAAGCGAAGGAGATATTCGGTGTCTTCAATAGCGTAACGAATAATAGTCTCCGGGCTTTTAGTGCCGTAAGGGGTGCGGGCGGTGTCCCCAAAATAGACCATGCGGAAACCTGGCAGCCGCGCCACCAGTTCTTTGAGGACGGTCAGACCTCCGATGCCGGAATCGAAGACCCCGATCAAAGAACCACCCTTACTTCGCCCCGCACCAGTTGAACCAACCGCAGCCTCATCTGACATTCCGGGCACAAGTGAAGGTCTTTAAAATCGATCTCGGCCAAAGAGGCGGAAGGGTACATGACACATTTGGGGTTCCGACAGGGAGGAAGACCCAAAAGGTGTCCCAGGGCTCTTACGGCCTCCTTGCGTAAACGCTCCAAAAAAAGGGTCTCGGGATCCGGACCAAAAAGAAACTCTCGCAAGCTCTGGGCCGAGACCAAAGCCGTGCGAGAGGTGAGGTTGATCTCTAAGAAGACC
>JALWWR010000007.1:991-2766 GCA_026993045.1 Thermodesulfatator sp. | reverse complement strand
TCAAGTTCTTAAGGATGGACTTTAAAGTCTCCACCAGGGAAGGCAGCGAAAAAAGGCGTTTAAAGCCCTCCACCGGATTTATTCTTTCGCTTTTAGGCGCGATAAAATCCCAGGCCGCCACCCCGCCGGTCTGCACAAAGTGTGAGAGGACCGCCACCACCGTCAAAAAAACGAACACCGGAAAGAGGATGCTCCCTCCAAGCTTAAAGGCGGTCTTAAAGGCCAGGTAAGATTCATCCGGCCCCAAGGTGCGCCAAGGGAGCTTGAGGTAGAAACGCAGGGCGTAGAAGGTCTGAACCCACATAAAACTTCCCGCCAAAAGGAAGGCCAAGAGCCCTCCTCCCAAGACCGCCACCGCGGCCAGCTCTCGGCTCCGGGCTACCTGTCCCTTTTTACGAGCCTCTTCCCGCCGTCGAGGCGTAGGCTCTTCGGTCCTTTCCTGCAAAGTCTCTTCTGGCATTTAACCTCCAAAGCCCCGGAAAATGGCAGGAAACCAAGAGATGGCCTGGGCCAGAGCTGGGGAAAGGACTTTAGGCACCAGGACCAAGGCCAGCCCGAAGAAAAGGAGCCCTAATCCCACCGTCAAAGGGAAGCTTACGATCATGATGTTGATCTGAGGCACAAAACGGGAGACTACCCCTAGGGCGAGCTGGACTAAAAACATGAAGGCTAGGCGAGGGGCCAGGATCTTGAGGGCGATCACGAAGACCGACACCCCTTTAGAGACCAGCCAAAAGAAAAGCTCCGGCCGCAAGGAGAGACTCCCAGGCGGGAGATGGCGCAGCCCTTCCCCCAAGGCCCAGAAGAAGGGGTGGTGAAGGTTAAAGACCAAAAAGAGCAAAAAGGCTAAGACGTAAGTAAGCTGGGCCAACACCGGGGCCTGAACCCCGGTTACAGGATCTATGACCTGGGCCATCCCAAAACCAATCTGCATCCCCACCAGTTCCCCGCCCAACTGAATACCTGCAAAAATAAAACGCAAAAGAAGGGCCAGAGAGAAACCCAAAAGGGCTTCCGGGGCTAGGAGGAGCAGGGCTTGATAGACCTCGGCTGGAGGCGAAAGGGGTTGCGGCAAGGTAAAGACCAGGATCAAAGACAGGACCAGGCTCATGGCGGCCTTTATGGTGAAAGGGACGATAGTCCCCACCAAGGGCATAAAAAGCAAGAAAAAAGAGACTCGGAAGAGGACTAGGAAGTAACTAAAAATCCAGGGCACCCATGGGGCCACCGGATCGCCGTTCATTTAATCACCCCTGGAAGTCCTAAGATGAGGTTTTGGGTGAACTCTAAAAGTTTTCGCATCATCCAAGGAAAGGTGACCAAAAGGGCCACCATGACCGCGATGATCTTGGGTACAAAGGTAAGGGTCATCTCTTGAATCTGGGTTACAGCTTGAAAGATACTAATAAGCAATCCCACCACCAGCCCCGCCAAAAGCATGGGGGCCGAGATCAAAAGGGTGAGCTCTACGGCCTGCCGCGCCAATTCGATGACGGTTCCTTCTGTCATAGCCTTGACCCCTTAAAAGAAACTCCGGGAGAGGGAGCCCACCAAGATGTTCCACCCGTCCACCAAAACAAAGAGCAAGAGTTTCAAAGGAAGAGACACCATAATGGGAGGCAGCATGAGCATCCCCATGGAAAGGAGCACGCTTGAGACCACCATGTCGATGATCAAAAAAGGGATATAGAGCAGAAACCCGATCTCAAAGGCGGTCCGCAATTCGCTGATCATGAAGGCCGGAATCAGGCTCAAGGTGGAGACCTCTTCCGGAC
>JALWWR010000007.1:0-981 GCA_026993045.1 Thermodesulfatator sp. | reverse complement strand
TTTTTCCCCTCGGAGCCGAACGAAAAGGGCTAGATCCTTTTCCCGGGTATTTTGGAGCATGAAGGACCGAAAAGGCTTTAGCGCCTCCCGAAACATCTCTTCTTCGGAAAGTTGATGGTCAAAATAGGGCTGAAGGCCCCGCTCGTAGGCCTCTTTAAAAATGGGGGCCATAATAAAAAAAGTCAAAAAGAGGGAAAGGGCGATGAGCACTTGGTTGGGCGGGGTCTGCTGGGTTCCCAAGGCGTGGCGCAAAAGGCTGAAGACCACCACCAAACGGGTAAAAGAGGTGAGCATGAGAAGAAGGGCCGGGGCCACCGAGAGCACCGTCAAAAGCAGAAGGATTTGAAGCACCGGGGCCATCTGCTCCGGACTTTTCACAGGCTCCAGGGCCACCTTCACGGTGGGGAGGGTCACCGCCCCCGCCGAAGTGGTCCAAAAAAGAACCAGCAGCAGTCCTTTAAGCCCTTTCATCTTTCCATTCCGCTAGGACTTGGAGCCCCTTTTCGGAAAGACCCAAAAGCAATTCTCGGTCCTTGACCCGCACCAGAGCCAGTTGGTTCTTAAACCCTAAAGAGCGTAATTCTCGTACTTGAATCGTTCCCGAAGGCCCTAAGGATGGCCCTCGGAGGCGTCGTAAAAGATAGATCCCTACCAGAAAGGCTCCTAACAGGAGAAAGGTAAAACCCAAGACCTTGACGTAGGCTTCCCAACCCAAGGCTATTCTCCTAGTTTTTTGATCCGTTCCTGAGGACTAATGATTTCGGTAATCCGGACCCCGAAACGCTCGTTGACCACCACCACCTCGCCCCGGGCCATGAGACGCCCGTTCACGTACACCTCCACCGGCTCGCCAGCCATCTTGTTGAGCTCGATGATGGAACCTTGGGCCAGTTTCAAGAGATCGTTGATGATCATCTTGGTCCGGCCAATCTCCACCGAGATCTCAAGGGGGATATCTAAAATGAATTCCAGGGCGGGATG
>JALWWR010000006.1 GCA_026993045.1 Thermodesulfatator sp. | reverse complement strand
GGCTAGAAGAGGGCTGGAAGGCCCTGGCCCAAAAGAGCGCCGTCTTGAAGCGGTCTCTCTTTTGGGTAGGCGGTCCGGCGGATCAGACCTATATCGCAAAGATAGCGGTAAGGGGCTTTAATCTGGCTGGGAAACTCGATCTTAAAGAGCTAGCGGGGGTCCTCTCCGGGGCTCAGGCGGTAGTCTCGGTGGATACCGGCCCCATGCACTTAGCTGCGGCCCTAGGGCGGCCGGTGGTGGCCCTCTTCGGCCCCACCGCCCCTTGGCGTACAGGGCCTTTTGGTCCCGGACACCGGGTAGTCCGGTTGGATCTCTCCTGCAGCCCCTGCTTCAAAAAGACCTGTCCTGAAGGCCCCTGTCTCAAAAACCTGACCCCGGAAATGGTTTTCAAGAACCTCCAAGGGCTTTTGGCGGACACAGAGGCCTAAACTCTCCAGCCTCGTAAGTGAAGACCCCCACGCTAGAAGGCAAAAGCCCGTAGTGGTCATCAGGTGAAAGATAGTACCACCCGCCCGGAAGCCTTATAAGCCCAAGGGACTCGAGGCTTTTTTCAGAGGGATAGCGCCCTTTTTCCTGGAGGATCTTCACCAGATAAAAGGCGTCCACCAAGGCTGAAAGCTCTAAGGAACGCCAGGGCAAAGTTCGGCCTAAAAGGGAGGTAAAAAGGGCCGTACCTGGAAAATAGAGGCCGCTAAAGGCTGGATGGGCCTCCAAAAAGCGCTCATCGGCCACTTCCGGTCCAAAAAAGACGGGAAGCTTAAGTCCCAGTTCTTTTATGGCCCGGGCCACATTTAAGGCCGCCTCTCGACCACACCACACGATCAAGGCCTGCATAGGGATAAAAGGTTCTAGCTTGTGGGCCAAGGCCGTATCCCGGGGGCCGAACCAATCTACCCGGGCCAGATGAATCCGGTATTCCCAGGCATAGGCCTTAAGCCATTTAATCCCGGATCGCCCAGCTTGATCTAGAGAAAGGAGAAGCCCCACCTCCCTCCAGTTCTTACGGGAGAGACAGCGCAAGAGCCCCTTGGCTGCCAAGCGGTAAGAGACCCCGGTCCGAAAGACTCCCTGAAAGGGCTCCCCAGGGACCCGCATAGGATCAAAGTCTCCGTGGGTCAGGATTAAAGGAATCCGATAGCTCTGGGCGGCGCGGATAAAGGGCTCGGGGTCGGTTCTCCCCAAAGGCCCAATTAAGACCCCCACTCCATCCCAACGGGCCTTTCGGATGGCAAGCCAAGGGTCTTCCACCACGTAAGAGACCGAGTGAAGACTTAGCCCCTGGGCCTGAAACTTAGAGACTAAAGAAGCAGACAAGGCTGAGAAGACCGCCGGCCCTTCGGGAAGCTCAAGAAGCCCTAGCTTAAAGCCCCAAGCCCCTGAGGAAAGGAGAAAACCAAAGAGAAAAACCAGACCCAGGCGCACTTTATTTTAAACGTTTGAGGTACTTGCGGGCCACGGCGGCTTGCTCGCTTTTGGGATGTTCTTTGAGGATCTTCTTGAAGATGATCCGGGCCGCCTCCGTATCCCCCAACCGGAGAAAGGCCAGCCCTTGTTTCAAAAGCGCCGCCGGGACCTTGTAGCTTCGAGGAAATTGGTCGATGACCTTCTGGTATTCTAAGATGGCTTCTTCATAGCGGCGTTCGGCATAATAAGACTCGCCTATCCAGTAATAGGCGTTGGGAGCGTATTTTCCCTTGGGATAACGGCGCAGATATTCCTGGAACTTTTGTCTTGCCAATTCGTAATTCTTGCCTTTAAAGGCCTCAAGGGCGCTTTGATAAAGGGAGTTTTCGGTAACCTCAGGTTTGGGAGAAGAGGCCGGAGGTTTGGCAGGGACCTTAGACCGAGAGGCCAGACGTTTCAAAACCTCGCTTTGAAACTCCGAAAAGGCCTCCCGATCCTGTTTTTGTTGATAGGCCAGCTCTTCGTAAAGCCCTTGCAAACGGGCCAGTTCCGCTTCCAGTTTTTGGATCTGGGTCAGGATCTCAGCCCTTTTGGCTGCTAAAGCCTCGGACTGTTTCTCAAGGACCTGCGAGCGTTTCTCTAGAGCAGGCCACTTTTTCTCTAAAGCGCTGAGCCGGGCCTGGAGTTTTAGGATCTTTTTTTCGAGCTGTTTTAGATGTTGATCCCGGAGGGCTTGCTGATTTTCCAAGCTTTGGACCCGCAAGGCCAGGTCTTGGAACTCCTCCTGGGTAGTGACACAACCTGAGAGGAGACCCAGCAGAATGAAGACCCCGATCAAGCGATACATAGGTCTCCTTTAGCATTTTTGACGCACTCGTCAAGCTCTTTTAGGATCTTAAGCGGGGCTTGAGAGTCTAAAAGCAGGGCCGTGCCTATCTGAAAGGCCTGGGCCCCGCAAAAAAGGTATTCCCAGGCGTCTCGTCCGGAAACGATCCCCCCACAAGCAATAATCGGAACCTTCACTTTCCGAGAAAGCTCGTAAACCAAACGCAAGGTGAGGGGTTTAATGGCCGGGCCTGAGAGGCCCCCTAAATGTAAGACCGGAGTCCCTAGAGTATGGTTCACCGCCAGGGCGGGATAGGTGTTGGCGCATGTCAAAGCGCAAGTTCCGGCCTCGACCGCGGCTTGGGCCACCTCTTCCACCGACCCTACAGGGGAGAGCTGTACGCTGAGCCACCCCGGCCAGACCTCCACCACCTTCTTTACCAGCCGGTAAACGGTCTCCGGCTCCTGCGAAAAGGCCAAACCCCCTTTTTTTCCGTTGGGGCAAGAGATATTGATCTCCAAACCCGCTACGGGAAAAGG
>JALWWR010000005.1 GCA_026993045.1 Thermodesulfatator sp. | reverse complement strand
GTTTGGGAGGGGGAAATTTAAGGGTTTCCGTCCCTCCCCTATCCCCTCCCAGAGGGAGGGGGAATATTATTCAGAGCTCTCTTTAATTTTTAGGGCTTAAGTCCTTGGCTTTTTGAGTGCCGGTCTTCCAGTACTTTTTGCCTTCTACACTTAGGAAAAGGAGCCCTCCTCCCAAAAGGATCAGGCTCCAGGCCCAGAGTGGAAGGCCCTTTATCTTGAAAAGGGTTTGGAACGGAGGGGCATAAGTAAAAAGGAGCTGCAAGCCCACGATACTAGCCAGCCCTAGAAGGAGACTTGTGTTTCCCGAAAGGAGCTTTCGAGGGGAAAAGGTGGCTTGGGAGAGGAAGCGGGTATTTAAGAGATAAAAGGCCTCCATAAAAACCAGGAGATTTACAGCCAAAGCCCGGGCTTCGGCCAGGGACCTTTGGTCTTGCCAGAAGGCAAAACCGGCCCAAATAAAAAGGGCCATCAATACTGAGACCAGGGCGATCTGAGAAAGAAGGCCCGTATCCAAGAGAGGCGCTTCTTTAGGACGAGGGGGGCGTTGCATGATTCCTTCCTCTGGGGATTCAAAGGCCAAGGTCACCGCTAAGGCTACCGTAGTCACCAGATTGATCCAGAGGATATGCAGGGGTAAGACCGGCAAGACCGAGGCCGCAAAGAGGCTTCCCAAAAGAACAAGGCACTCCCCACCGTTGGTGGGGAAGACAAAAAGTAGAGTCTTTTTGAGGTTATCAAAGACTGTGCGCCCTTCTTTTACGGCCGCCACCAAGGTGGCGAAATTGTCGTCTAGCAAGACCATATCTGCGGCCTCTTTGGCCACCTCGGTTCCACTTCCCATGGCCACACCTATATGGGCTGCTTTAAGGGCCGGGGCGTCGTTTACCCCATCGCCGGTCATAGCCACCACCTCGCCGTGGGCCTTAAAGGCCTCGATGAGTTTGAGTTTGGTGAGAGGGGTGGCCCGGGCCACAAGGTCGGTCTTAGAAAGGAGCTCATAGATTTTTTCCGGGGGCTGGGTCTCTAGATCTTTTCCCAAAAGGGCCTTTCCCGAAAGGCCCACCGCCTGGCCGATGGCCTCGGCGGTGAGGGGGTGATCGCCGGTAACCATCTTGACCTTTATGCCGGCAGCTAGACAGGTACGCACCGCCGGGCCAGCCTCTTCCCGAGGGGGATCCCTAAAACCTATCAGGCCCAAGGGCTGAAAGCCGGACTCAAGCTCCCTTTCCGAAAGATGAGGGGAAGGTTTTACGGCCAGAGCGATAAGACGCAGCCCTTGCCGCGCCAAGGGAAGAAGGGCCTCCTCCAAGGCCTTAGCCTTTTGACAACGGGCCAGGACGATCTCAGGAGCCCCTTTCAAAAAGATGTAGGACTGTCCTTCCCTGCGCCAAAAGAAGGCCGCATACTTGCGAGCGGAATCAAAAGGGAGCTTATCGATCTTTTGCCAGCCTTTAGGAGGCTCCCTTCCGGAAAGAAACCGTTCCAAGGCCTGATCTACCGGATGTCCTCCTTCTAGGGTGAGGTGGGCCGCTTCCAACAAGGGGCCCCGGGCTCCTTTTTCAGGGGGATAGATCTTTCCTTGCGGTTCTACGATCACCTCCACCTTTAACCGGTTTTCGGTGAGGGTGCCGGTCTTGTCGGTGAAAATGACCGTGGTGCTGCCTAAGGTTTCCACCGCCGGGAGATAGCGGATGATAGCCCTTTTCTGGGCCATGCGTTTCACCCCTATGGCCAGGGCCACGGTGAGGATGACCGGCAGCCCTTCGGGTATGGCTGAGACCGCCAGGGCCACCGCCGCCATGAAGGCCTCCTCCAGGCCAAACCCTCGAAAATATCCCACCAGAAAAGTAAGAATGGTCAGAGCTACAATGGCCAGACTCACCCACCGGGTGAAGACCTCCAGTTTTTCCATCAAAGGGGTTTTAGGGAGCCTAATTTCTCCCATCAGACGGGCCAAGCGTCCAAATTCGGTTTGTTCTCCGATGGCCGTGACCCGGGCTAGACCTTCCCCTGAGGTCACCAGGGTGCCGGAAAAGACCCTGTTTTTACGTTCTGCCAAGGGGGTGTCTTCCGGAAGCTCGCCCGGGGTCTTTTCCTGGGGGAAACTTTCTCCGGTTAGAACCGACTCGTCCACCGTAAGATTCCGGGCCTCAAGGAGGAGGGCGTCGGCCGGCACCTTCATGCCGGCTCGTAGTACTAAAAGGTCTCCCGGGACGATCTCTTCAGCCGGGATCTCTTGTAACCGCCCTTCCCGGAGGACTAAGGCCTTGGGGCTTAAATATTTTTGAAGGCTGGCCAGAGTCCGTTCGGCTTTATATTCCTGAAAGAAGCCGATGAGGGCGTTTATAACTACTACGGCCCAAATTACCGCCGCATCTATAGGCTCTCCAATCACATAAGAAATCCCGCCCGCTACCAGGAGGGCGTAAATGAAAAGGGAACGAAATTGCCCTAAAAAGATCTTTAAAGGGGAACGCCGGGGAGGGGTTGGTAGCCGATTAAGTCCGTACCGGGCTCGACGGGCCTGGACTTCTTTTTCTGAAAGGCCCTTTTGGATTTCAAGACGCATACTCTTTTTTTAACAGAGCTTCAAGGATTGAGACAGGGGATCCTGTCAGAGGTTAAGGAAACCAAAAATTTCAAAAAATGGGTACCCTAAAGTTGATTCTTTAGTTTATAATTTGAAGGTTATTAGTTTGTGAGTGGGTGGAATGGCTGAGATCATCGAATTAGAAGAGGGATTTCGGGTCCGCGTCTCCGATGACGAAATGGAGG
>JALWWR010000004.1:2028-9320 GCA_026993045.1 Thermodesulfatator sp. | reverse complement strand
ACCTCCAAAGGCCAAGTCCGTTTTGAGAAGACTTGAGATGGATTCGGAGAAGGTGGCAGGCTTAGGCCCGAAGCTTTCTACCACCAAGTGGGTGGTCATGACCAAGGGCACCCCGGCGGCCACCGCCTTGCGAAAAGGCTTCAGGGCCCTGTCCGAAATCTCCGGCCGAGAAGGCAAAACCTTATGAGGATCTTTCAAAGCCCCTCCCAGTCCTGGAAAGTGTTTGGCACAAGGCCAGACCCCTTGAAAGAGATGTTCCCGGATAAAGATCTCTCCCAGGCGGGCTACCTTTTCGGGTTCTTCCCCGAAAGTCCGGCCTCGTAAAAACTCCGGGGCCTCTTCTCCTGCCAGATCTAAGACCGGAGCCAGATTTACGTTAAGCCCCACCGCCTTTACCGTTTGGGCTAGGGCGCAGACCCAGGACCTAAACGTCTCTTCGCCCTTTTGGGCCACTTGAAAAGGCTCGGAAAGCTTAGAACTCCAAGGAGCTCCAATTCTTTGAACCCGGCCTCCTTCCTGATCCACCATCCAAAGCCTAGGGCCTCTTATTAAGGAGTTCAGGGCCTTGAGATTTTCCTCCAAGGCCTCCGGATCCTGAAAATGAGAAGCAAAAAAGATGAAGTGCCTTAGACCGAAATCTTTGATGACCTCTCGATCTTCTGGAGAAAGGGCTTGGTCTCCCGGCTTTAAGACTAAAAGAACTCCCAGTTCTCGAATCATGGAGACTTGAGGGCTTGGGCCAAAAGTTCCACCGCGGTCTCGATCTCTTCTAAAGTAGTGCCCCGGCCTAAAGAAAAGCGGATCGCCCCCCGGGCCACTTCCTGGGGGACCCCCATAGCCGAAAGGACATGAGAAATCTTTCCTGAACTATGACAAGCCGCCCCAGTCGAGGCGCAAATCTCCGGGACCCGAGCCAGGATCTCCGCCCCGCTTTTTCCCGGAAAAGAGACATACAAGGTGTTGGGCAGGCTCTGTTTCGGATCTCCATGGCGGATGGCCTCGGGATAGATCGCTTGGAGTCCGGCCCAGAGCCTTTCCCTGAGAGAGCGCTCTCTTTCGGCCTCCTCAGGCAGATCCTCTTGGGCCATCTCCGCCGCCCGGCCTAAGGCCGCGGCCAGAGCCACGGGCTCGGTCCCCGGACGCAAGCCCCTTTCCTGGCCTCCTCCGTAAAATAGGGGCTCCAAGGTCAGCCCTTTCCGTATGTAAAGGGCCCCTATACCTTTAGGGGCGTACATCTTGTGGCCGGCTACGGTCAAAAGGTCGCAGCCTATCTCCTTAACTGAAACCGGGATCTTTCCCACCGCTTGAGCGGCGTCGGTATGAAAAAGGACCTCCGCTTCCCGGCACAAGGCCCCGATCTCAGCCACCGGCTGCACGGCCCCGGTCTCGTTGTTGGCTAGCATCACTGAGACCAAACGGGTGTGCGGCTTTAACCGCTTCCTCACCTCTTCTGGATCCACATAGCCCTTTCCGTCCACCGGGACAAAATCTACCTCCCAGCCTTGCTGGAAGATCTCTAGAGCCGGATTTAAGACCGAAGGATGTTCAATCTGAGAGACTAGGAGGTGGCCCTGGGGATACCGCTTAAAGACCCCCAATAAGGCCAAATGATTGGCCTCGGTGCCTCCCGAAACGAAGACGATCTCCTCCGGGCGGGCTTCGAGGAGGGAGGCCAACTGCTCTCGGGCCCGTTCAAGGCCCTCTCGGGCCCTCCTTCCCAAGGGGTGGGCTGAACTGGGATTTCCGAATTCTTCCGAGGCGTAAAAGTTAAAGACTTCCAAGACCTCCGGCCAAACCGGGGTGGTGGCGTTATAGTCTAGATAGATCATCCCAAAAACCTCCGTATGGCCGCGGCCCGCAAGAGGTATTCGTCGATTTCCTCCCGCCGATCTTCGGCTAAAAGGGATAGGATGCCCTTTACACATTCTTGATGTTCTTTTTCAGGTTCCTGACCGTAACGGTCTTCCAGCCGGGAGAGGGCTTTTTTAAGTTCTGGAGGGACATAAGGAGAGTCAGGGTAAAAGAAACGCCAGGCCTCGGCCAGATCGGCTTTAAGATGGGCGTAGTGTTCTTCTAAGAAATCTAAATCCGCGGGCTTTAAGGCGTTTAGCCCCAGGAGTTCCGGGGGAAGGCCCAGAGAATAGAGACCGGCGGTAAAGGGAATGGCCCGGGGCAAGGTGATTTCTCCATGACGGCGGGCATAGCCGAAAAGCCCGATATGGAGTTTGCGCTTGCGGCGTCGAGGACAATGTCGGGCTACTTTATTGATGGCCGGGGCCAAAGCGCGCAACTGGCTCTGATAGGCTTGGGTGTAGCGACTTATGATCTCCAGGACCTTCTTTTCTTCTATGGGAGGGGCTAAACCCGGGGTCCGACGGCGCAAAAAGCGCACCGCCTGGATGACCTCCTCCGCAGGATGATCGTATTTAAAGGCGGATTGGACCGTAAAGGTATAGACGCTGGGATAGTCTTTTACCACCTCCTGCACCCGGTCGGGGCGAAAATGCCCCCGGAAGGGAGGAGAGCCTACCCCCAAGATAGGAAAGATCTTTACTCCGGTTTGGATCTCTAGTTTTTGCAAGCGGTAAAGGGCGATCTTGTTTAAAAACACCGCCGAAAGAAAACCGTAATTCATGGCGGGATCCGAGCGGGCTAAAAAAACCCTCTGATAACGGATGGCTTTGCGCCGCAGGTATTTCTTGAGGATCCGATCGGCCTGTAGGAGATTTTCCCAGTCCTCAAAAAGCGGAATGACGTTTATGGCCTTGGGCTTAAAGTCCCCAATCCATTCCGCAATGGTGATGTCCCCAGGGAAAAGGCGACGATTTTTCTTCCCGATCACAAAGTTGCGGTAGTAATGGTAGATCCGATTCAATTCCCGGCAGGAAGTGGTCATCGGCAAAATGACCTCAAAGATGGGAGCAATCTCTTGGCCGTAAAAGATCCGGGCCGCATCGAAGGAACGGGGGATACTTTCTAAGGTCTCAAGGAGGATCTTGGCCTCGGCTTTTTCTACCGAAGGATTCGGAACGCGTAAGGTCAAAAAAAGTTCCTGCCCCAAGGGCCTTTCCCGGAAAAAAGATTCGTATTTAGTGAGGAGCTTTTTGACCACATAGTTATCCACTTCCTTTCCTTCACAGTCCCACATCTGTTCATCACATCCCAGATGGGAGAAGACGTAAAAGGCCTCTTGGATCTCGTCCTCCCCTCCGAGCTGAGGGTCTTCAGCGAAAAAAGGGACCGTAACGTTATCGGGATGCTGGGTGCTCATGCACCGGGGTACACGGGGCTCGCTCAAGACTCCTCCTCGCACTTTCGAAATTGGAAGTAATATAACTTTTATCCCCCGCCCTGTCACCGCGGTTCCAGAGAGGCCCATTTTCCTATTTGACTTGTGGAGACAGTTTATGTATTTTGGCCATGGAAACCTGAGGAGGAGGGAGCTATGCCCTCGGTCGTGGTGGTTGGCACTCAGTGGGGTGACGAAGGCAAAGGCAAAGTGGTGGACATTTTGGCTGAAAAGGCCGATCTTATCGTGCGCTTCCAGGGCGGAAACAACGCCGGCCACACCCTGGTCATCGGCGGGCGTAAACATATCTTACACCTCATCCCTTCCGGGATCTTTCATCCCGAAAAGACCTGTCTCATCGGAAACGGGGTAGTAGTAGATCCAGCGGTGCTTTTAAAAGAAATCGAAAGCCTTGAGACCGCGGGGCTCCCTGTACCCCCTGGAAAACTCTGGGTGAGTGAAAACGCCCATCTCATTATGCCCTACCATAAAGCCATTGATCTGGGACGCGAGGCCAAAAAGGGAAAGACCCGCATTGGCACCACCGGACGGGGGATCGGGCCTTGCTACGAAGACAAGGTGGCCCGCCGGGGAATAAAAGTGGGCGAACTCTTGGAACCAGAACTTTTCGGCGCCAAGCTGAAAGAAATCCTGGAAGAAAAAAATTTCTATCTCGAAAAATATTTGGGCCAGGCCCCTCTTTCTTACCAGGAAATCTATAAGACCTATCTTCGTTTTGGGGAACGTTTAGCCCCCTACGTAACTAACGTCTCAGAAAAACTGGCGGTGGCCCGAGCCGAGGGTCGTAACATCCTCTTTGAAGGGGCCCAGGGGACGCAGCTTGATATCGACCATGGCACTTATCCCTTTGTAACTTCTTCTAACACCGTGGCTGGAGCGGCTTGTTCCGGGGCGGGCGTAGGCCCCACCACTATCGATTACGTCCTGGGGATCTGTAAGGCTTACACCACCCGGGTAGGGGAAGGCCCCTTCCCCACCGAGCTCAAGGAGAACACTGGGGAACACCTACGGGAGAAGGGGGGTGAATACGGTTCCACCACTGGAAGGCCCCGGCGTTGCGGCTGGCTGGATGGGGTGATCTTGAAGGAAGCCGTAAGGCTTAACGGGCTTTCCGGTTTGGCGGTCACCAAACTGGATGTGCTTTCCGGGCTTTCGGCCATCGAATTTTGCGAGGCTTACGAGATCCAAGGCCAGCGCTGGGAAAGGATGCCTACCCGGGTCTCCCTTTTTCAAGAGCTAAAACCCCTCTTGCGGTCCTTTCCGGGCTGGAAAGATCAGCTTTCCCGGTGCCGTTCCTGGGAGGACCTTCCCCCGGAAGCTCAAGACTACCTCCGTTTTATTGAAGAGTTCGCCCAGGTCCCCATCGTGATGGTCTCCACCGGGCCGGCCCGGGAGGAACATATCCTCCTTAGGGACCCCTTTGATCTTTAATCTCCATGAAAGAGCGCGTCCTTATTGCCAATCGGGGAGAGATTGCCTTGCGTATCATGGAGGCCTGCGAGGAACTAGGCCTGGACTACGTGGCGGTCTATACCCGGATAGACCAAGAAAGTCTTCATGTGCGAAAGGCGGCCCGCAAATATCGTATTGCCGACTATCGCGACCCTAACGAACTCTTAGCCGTGGCGGACGAAGCCCGTTGCACGGCCATCCATCCGGGCTACGGTTTTCTGGCGGAAGACTTTCGTTTTGCCCGCCGGGTAGTAAAACGCTCCCGGCCCTTGACCTTTATTGGGCCCCGCTGGGAGGTCATCCGGGATCTGGGGAGCAAGCTCAACGTTAAACGCTTGGCCCGGAAGCTCGAGATCCCAGTAATCCCTGGCACCACCGAGCCTATCTATAACGAGATCGAGGCCGAGACCCGGGCCGAAGAGCTCTTTGAGTGGCTTAAAGAGACCGGCGAAGAAGACCCTCGTCTCCTTATAAAGGCCTCAGCCGGCGGAGGAGGCATGGGGATCGAAGAGGTGCGGGAGCTGGAAGAGGTGCGCCCGGTCTTCAGACGCATAAGGGCTTACGCCAAGAGGCTCTTTGGAGACGAAGGCGTCATTATTGAGGCCAAGATCTCGCGTTTTCAACACTTGGAGGTGCAGCTCTTAGGGACTCCCCAAGGCGATCTGGTCCATTTTGGCACCCGCAACTGCACCATCCAAAGCCCAGGCCGGCAAAAGCGCATTGAGATTGCCCCTGGTCTGGATCCCCAATGGGAAGCCTATGCCTTCTCTAGCGAAGAAATCCTTTCTGAGATTATTCGGTATTCCCTTAAGCTGGCCCAGGCTGTAGCTTATGATAATGTAGGAACTTGGGAATGGCTCCTTACCCCGGAAGGACGTTTTTATCTCATGGAAGTCAACACCCGTATCCAAGTAGAAAACGAGATCTCAGCCAAGATTTCCCGCATAAAAGGCCGAGAAGTCAATCTCCTTAAGGAACAACTTCGGGTGGCTTTAGGGGAAAAGCTGGGTTATCAGCAGAAGGACATAACCTTCCAGGGCACTGCCATAGAGCTTCGTTTGGTAGCCGAAGACACCCAGCGCCACTTTCGCCCCTTGGCCGGAACCATTACCCGGTTTGCCTGGCCTGACTATCCTTGGCTCACCATGAGGACTCATGTGCCCCAGGACACCCCTTATACCATTCCCACCGAATATGATCCCAACCTGGCCCTGGCCATCGTTTGGGCCCCGGACACCTTTGAGGCCGTGGCCCGGGCCCGTACCTTTTTAAAAGAAGTAGTCATCGAGGGCCAAACGCCAGGCGGACAAAAGCTCTTGACCAATGTGCCCTTTTTAGAAAGTCAGCTAGAGCAGATCTTGAGATTCCCAGAAGAAGGAGGCTCTTAGAGGGGACTAATGAAGGCGAGATTTACAATCCCTAAAAGTCTGCGGTTTTCAATATGATAGAGTTACACCGCGAAATTTCAGAATATCTGGAGCGCAGCCTCTATCTTAGAGACATTAAAGGCGAAGACTGGGAAGGAATTTCAGCCCTGGTGGGGGCCTTTCAAGAATTAAAGGACCAGCTTTACGAACTTTCGGCGGAGAAACTGCGCTCCCGCTTTGAACGACTGCGAGAAAAACTGGAGGCCTTAGAGAAACGGGCCGCTGAGACCCTCACCCCTTACGAAATCGTAAAGATTACTCGCCATCCTCAGAGGTTCACCCTTCAGGACATCTTGGAAAACGTCTATGACAACTACACCGAGCTAGGGGGTGATGGCGAAAACAATCTTGATCCCGCGGTGGTGGTGGCCCGGGCCATGATCTCCCGCCGGGTGGGAGACAAGGTTTATCTCCACCAGGTCATGGTTATTGGACATGAGAAAGGGCACGGAGAGGAGTTCCGGCGCGGGGGAAGCGCCAAGCCTTGGGGCAACCAAAAGGCCCTCTATTATATGAAAATTGCCGAGACCGAAGGCATCCCCATCCATTTTTACATCTTTACCCCTGGGGCCTATCCCATTGAAGACCCTCCTGGGGCCGCCCAACAGATTGCTCGCAACCTTTACGCCATGGCCAAACTCAAGGTGCCCATGGTTTCTTTTATTTCCGAAGGCGGTTCCGGTGGAGCCGAGGCCATCGGTCTGGCGGACTTAAGGCTCATGGCCTCCCATGGCTACTACTCGGTCATAAGCCCGGAAGGGGCGGCGGCCATCGAGGCCAAACTTAAGACCGGCCGCCCTCCTCGGGAGCTAGTGGAACGCTGCGCCCGGAACCTCCGGCTCACCGCTGAAGACAATCTCCGTTTAGGGACCATTGACCGGATCGTAAGGGAACCCCCCTTAGGAGCCCGCCGGCGAGATTACAACTTCTTTAAACGTTTGCGGTATGAAATGATCCGGGCCACGGACGAAGTAGTGCTTCAAACCAAGAGTCTGAGGACCTTTCGGAAATACGTCCTTTCCCGGAAAAAGGACGGGCCGGAGATCCCGGAAGACTTTGCGGTCTACATTAATTGGGAACTGACGGAAGACGAAAAAGAGATC
>JALWWR010000004.1:0-2018 GCA_026993045.1 Thermodesulfatator sp. | reverse complement strand
GGCGGTCTGCGGACGGGAATCCACCTGGAAAAGTTACGTCTCTAAGAGTCAAGACCTGGGGATCAAGCTCTTTCATGGTCTCCGCTATGGGGTTTTCAAGCAGAGTCACCGGGCCTTAAGGCGCATGTTGGAAGAGCTCTCCCAGGAAAGTTCCGCCCTGCTTAAACCCGTAAGCGACCCGGTAAAGACCGTCTATAACCTTCTGGCAGGCAAGAAGAAACGAATCCCTAAGGTGGTCTCCCCGGTAACTCGTTTGGAAGAGGCCGAAGAACTTTACGTAAGCCCTTTGACTCTGGAGGATCGGACCGTCACCTGTCCTCGCAGCGAGACCTTCGGCTGCCCAGACCTCTGGGTGCCGGATCTATACGGAGAATTTTGCGGGGTCTGTCCCAATTGCGGCTATCACTTCCCCTTGGAATATCAATGGTATCTAAACAATCTCTTTGACCGGGGTTCAGTGCGGGAATTTAATCAAGGCCTTTCCTCGGGAAATCCCTTAAATTTTGAAGGCTACGCCGAAAAACTGGCCAAGGCCCGGCGGAGCACCGGCCAGAACTCCGCCCTCCTCACCTTTGAGGCCAAAATCGGTGGGATCTCTTTGGTGGCGGCCATGCTGATTGCGGACTTTCGCCAAGGCACGGTGGGAGTGGCAGAAGGGGAAAAGTTCATCCGGGCTTGCGATCGAGCCCGCATCACTCGTCGCCCTTTCCTGGCCTTGATCCATACCACCGGAGGTATCCGCATCCATGAAGGCACTCTAGGGGTGATCCAGATGCCCCGCTGCACTATAGCCGTACGAGAATATGTGGACTCCGGAGGGCTTTATATCGTGGTCTACGATAACAACTCTTACGCCGGTCCTGTGGCCAGTTTTCTTGGGGCTTCTCCCTACCAGTTCGCCCTGCGTTCCACCCGGCTGGGATTTGCTGGCCCCCGGGTCATCCGGGAGACCACCGGGGAAGAGGTGCCGCCGGACTACCACAGCGCGGAGAACGCCCTCCGGCGGGGCCATATCCAAGGGGTCTGGGACCGGAGAGAATTGCGGCTCAACCTCTATGAGGCCCTCCTTACCATGGGAGGCCGAAACCTTTATTATCGGTAAGCCTATGGCCTTAGATCATCAAAAGATAAACCAGCTTTTGCAACGTTTGCGAAGCAAACCTTACCGGGTCTACCCCGTTAGGACCCCTCATACCGGCTATCTTCGGGAGATCTTGGTGGAAGAAGGGGCCGAGGTCAAAGGCCCGGGGGGACGTTGGAAGGAAATCCCAGGAACTCCCCTATTCACCTTGGAGAGGGAAAGAAACTTAAAGACCCTTCGGGCCCGTATCGGCGGCACGGTCCATAAAGTGCGAAAGGACTTAGAAGGACAATTTGTCGAGGCCGAGGAGACGGTCTTAGAGATTCACCATCCTTTAGCTCCGGAAGAAGTCATCGCGGAATTCTTGAAAGAGACCTTAACCCTGGTTACCGCGCCAGAGACGGCCCGTTATATCCTTTCCCCGGAGATTGAAAAACGCCTTCGCAAAGACGGACCGGGAAAGGCCCTGGTCAAACCCCAGGAAGAACTAGTAATCATGAGTTTCATGAAAAGGGAGACCCCGCTTCCCCATTCCGGAGAGCCCATGGTGATCTTCCAGGTCTTTTTTAAACCTCAAGAGGTGGTCCCTGCGGGAGAGCCCTTGTTAGGGCTGGCCCTTCCGGAAGAAGTCCCCTATCTCCAAAAAGTCATAGCCCGTATCCGGGAAGAATGGCCCGAACCGTAAGCCGCCGGGCCGAAGAAATCGGCCGCGACCTGCGCTTCTTTGCCCAGGCGGAAAGACTGATGCCCCTGGCCTATCGCTTGGCCCTGGAAGAACCCCGCACCGCCCACGGTCGGGTCTTGGTGGCAGGATCCCTTTCCAAGGCCCAAGGCCGCCACCACCGCTCCTGGGTGGCAGAACCCGGGGGGCTCTGGCTGGCCCTTTCCCTCTACGACGATCACCTGACCCCCACCCGGAGCCTTTTTCCCCTTCTTT
>JALWWR010000003.1 GCA_026993045.1 Thermodesulfatator sp. | reverse complement strand
GGGTATATGGGGGAAACCAGAAATAAATAGCTCTTCCGAAAAGACCGTGCCCTCTAGAAACCCTTTAAAATCGCGCCGAAAACGAAAAAGGGGCTCCGAGACCCCAGCCAGGGGCAACACTCGGGCTTCTCGCAGGGCCTCCTTCCAGGTGGCCTCAGGCAAACGTTTGAGGGCCGGATTGGAGGCTATCACCTTGGACAAGACCGCCCATTGCTCTTCAAAAAGCCGCGGTTCCATGGATTTGGACCTCTCCGGGTTCTCCTTCCTGGCCTCGGATCTCGATCTGGACCTCGGGTAAAAACTGTTTTATCACCCAGGCGTTCGTTAGGAGATGGCGGCTGATACGCGGGGTAAGAAAGCGGGTCCTCCCCTGGGCCAAGGCCGCCGGCAAAAGGATCTGGTCAGCCAAATGCTCATCTACCGAGGCTCCCTGGGCCATAATTTCAAGATAAGGCCAGACCGCTTCTTCGGCCACCCTTTCCGCGGGTTTTCCCCGGGCCCCTAAAGCGAAGGCCCCGGCCTGCCGGGGAGGGTCTGAGCCCCAAACCCCTAAGACCGTACCTGGAGAGAGGCTTTCGGCCTTCTCTAACCGGATCTCTAGGGAAAGGCCCCTTTCTTTGAGGAGGCTTTCGGCCCTTTGAGCCTGGCGTCTTCGAATGTGATCTGGAAGCTGGGAGGAGACCACCGAAAGGATATAGGTGCGGGGAGGTTTAAAAGGCGGTGGAATATCTAACCCCTCCAGCTTTTTAAGAGGGGCCACCTCCGCCCACATCTCTCCACCGCCGGCGGGATAAAATCCATAACGTCTAAGCTCCAAGGACCCCGAAAGCCCCAGACGGGACACCAAGGGCCAGAAGACCTCGGCCAAATAGTGGAAACAGGGGCTATAAGGCACATGGGTCCCCCCTTTTAAGATCAAGCGTCCGCCCCCAGCGGCAGCCAAAGGAAGATACAGGCTCTGAAAAAGAAGCCCTACGGCCCCCGCGGTCCCGATATCAAAGGTGAAGGCCCCAGATTGAAGCCCACGGGGTTTAAAAAACAAGGAAAGAGAGCCTCGGGTGGCCCCCTCCACCTCGGCCTTTGAAAGCTTAGCCGCGGCCTTAACGCAGGTGAGATGCTGCGGACGCAGGCCAGGCCTAGGCCGGCGAGCCCGGATGTTTTCCAGTCTAAAGGCCTTTCCCGTAAGTAATGAAAGGCTCAGGGCTGAGCGAAGTATTTGCCCCCCGCCTTCCCCATAAAAACCATCTAAAAGGAGCATTACCCCCTCCGATGGCAGGCCACTTTATGCTCCGGCCCCAAGGTCTTAAAAGGCGGGGATTTTTGGCGACATATCTCTTCCGCCTCCGGACAACGGGGATGAAAGACACAGCCCGAGGGTCTTTGCAGTAAGCTAGGGGGTTCTCCTAGGGGAACCTTTTTCCTGGAGCCGGAGCCCGGAACGGAAGAGAAAAGGAGCTGGGTGTAAGGATGGGCCCCCCCTTCCAGGAATCTCTCCCGGGGGCCGATCTCCACCAGCTCTCCCAAATACATCACCCCTACTCGATGACTCAAATAAAGGACCACCGGAAGATCGTGGGAAATAAAAAGATAGCTCAGGCCCAGCTGGGCTCGGAGATCTTTAAGGAGAGTAAGTATCTGGGCCTGAACCGAAACATCTAAGGCCGAAGTGGGCTCGTCTAGCACTAAGACCCGGGGCTCGGCCGCCAGGGCCCGGGCCAAGGCCACCCGCTGGCGCTGGCCCCCAGAGAGTTGATGAGGGAAACGCCCCAAGATCTCTTCTGAGAGCCCCACCAGTTGGACCAACTCTTTAATACGCGCTTGGCGTTGGGTCTCTGGGCATTTTTGAAGCTTTAAGGGTTCCTCAAGAAGGGTATGGACCTTTTTGCGAGGATTAAGGGAAGCAGCTGGATCCTGGAAGACGGCCTGGAGTTTGGGCCGCAGCCTCCGTCGTTCCTTGGAAGGAATTCCCCAAAAGGGTCGGCCCAAAAAATAAAGCTCTCCTCGGTCTGGAGGCTCAAGCCCCAGGGCCACCCGGGCTAAAGTGCTCTTTCCACAACCGCTCTCTCCCACCAAGCCAAGGGTCTCGTTGGCCCGGAGATCTAAATCGATCTCTTTGAGGACTTTTAAGACTGGCCCTTGGCCCCAAAAGCGCCGCAAGCGATAGGTCTTCTCTACCCCTTTGAGCTCTAAGACCTTCACCGTCTAATGCACCTTACTTGATGGGAAGGAGTGATTTCTTTAAGGGAAGGGTGGGCCTCTTCGCAGGCCGCTATCCTTTCCGGACACCGGGGGGCAAACCGACAGCCCGAAGGCCAGGCTCCCGGCGGAGGAACTTGCCCTGGCAAAAGCCGCAAGGTCTCCACCCCGAACTCGGGGCGGGCCGCCATTAAGGCCTGGGTATAAGGGTGCTGAGGGGTTTGAAACAGGCTCTCTTTATCGGCTATCTCCACGATCTCTCCCGCATACATAACCGCCACCCGGTCTGAAACCTCTTGGATTAAGGCCAAGTCATGGGAGATGAAAAGCATGGTCAAGCTCCGCTGGCGAGCCAGCTCCAAGAGCAAATCCAAGATCTGGGCCTGCACCGTGACGTCGAGAGCCGTGGTGGGTTCGTCAGCCACTAAAAGGTCCGGCTCTCCGGCCAAGGCCATGGCTATCATAACCCTCTGGCGCATACCTCCTGAAAGTTCATGGGGATAGGAGCGGTAGCGCACCTTCGGATCCGGGAGCCTTACTTCCGCCAAAAGACGGAGCGTCTCCTCCCGGGCCTGGGGGCCCTCAAGCCCCCGGTGAAGACGAAGGACCTCTTCTATCT
>JALWWR010000002.1 GCA_026993045.1 Thermodesulfatator sp. | reverse complement strand
CTCTTAAGGAGCCACCACTCTGCTTCCGGCTCTTCTCCCAAAAGCTCTTTTAAGGCCCTCTTGAGTCTTCTTAGATCGGGTTGGTTGTCCGAAAGGTCCGGTGGAGGCAGCTCTAGATAAAGCCTCCTTACTGCCGGCTGAATCTCGATTTCCCGGGCCTTTTCGCGAGCCTCTAGCCAAGAGGTAGCCAGGCGTTTTAAAGGCCGAAGAAGGGCCCGACGGTCCAGGTGGCTTTCCACCGGCACCCGGACCACCAAATCAGAAAGGGGATAGAGGGTGCAGGCCTTGTACCCTCCTTCCGGAAGGGCCTCCCCTTCCACCTCTCCCGCCTCCAGAAAGACGCGGCACTTATTACAGACCCCGGCCCCTCCGCAGGAGGCGTTGATATGCACCCCAGCCCGCATAGCGGTCTGTAACACCGTCTCTCCCTCCCGGACTGGGACCTCCACTTCAAAGGGCAGGAAACGGATCTTCATGACACTTCCTCCTCGGGAAGGATCTCTCCTCCTCCCAGTACCAGATCCTCCCGGTAAAAAACCGCAAATTGTCCCGGGGCGATAGCCCGTTGGGGCTGATCAAATCTTACCCGGAATCTGCCCTTCCCTAAAGGCTCTACCCAGGCGGGACTTTCAGCATGGCGGTATCGGACCCGGACCGCAGCCCGAAAAGGTTGGGAAGGATCCAAGGGATAGATAAAGTTTACCTGATCTACCACACACTCCTGGCGATAAAGGTCTTTCTTCTTGCCTATGACGACGCGATTGGTTCGGGGATCAAGCCGCACTACATAGTAAGGTTGCCCCAAGCGAACTCCCAAGCCTCGTCTCTGGCCCACGGTATAGGCGTAAAGCCCCTTGTGCCGCCCTACCACCTTTCCTTCCACGGTTACTATCTCCCCCGAAGGCGCCGCGAGATCTTTAAAGAGTTCCCGATAATCGCCCTTAATGAAACAGACCTCCTGGCTCTCGGGGGCGGTAAGGGGAAAGAGACCGATTTTAGAAGCTTCTTTTATCACCTCGGCCTTAAGCCACTCTCCCAAAGGGAAACGGGCCTTTGAGAGGGCTTCTTGGGAAAGCTGATGGAGAAAATAGCTTTGATCTTTCCCTGGATCCCGGCCCTTATAGAGGAGATACCGTTTGAGTGCCGGATCAAAGACCACCCGGGCGTAATGTCCAGTGACCAGGGCTTCAGCCCCCCGTTTCAAGGCCTCTTTCAAAAGCAGGCCGAATTTCAATTCCCGGTTGCAGATTACACAGGGATTGGGGGTGAGGCCCTTGAGATAGGCCTTTTTAAAATATTCTAGGACCAAGGCCTTAAAGGCTGACCGGAGGTCCAAAATCTCCAAGGGGGCCTTTAAAAAATGCGCTATCTTCTCTAAACGTTTTAAGTCCGGGGAAGACTCGGTAAAGAGGGCGTGAAGGAGCAGGACCTTTTCGGAGCGGGCGGAGAGCCAGGCCGCAAAGGCGCTATCCACCCCTCCGGAGATGGCAGCCGCAATCATAAGGCTTCGCGTTCAAGGTGCACCTCCATGGCTCGCACGATGCAAGCCGTAACGCAAAGCTCGCAGGCGCTGCAGCGATCGGGATCAAAGACCACTTTTAAGGTCTCACGGTCCACTTTAAGGGCCCCAGTGGGGCACACTGCGGTGCAGGAACCACAATGGATACAGAGCTCTTCGTTACGGGTGATTTCCTGGCCTACGGTTTTAACAATTACCCCTAACTGGCGGAGATATTCCAGCCCTTGGGAGACGTTTTTGGGGTGTCCCGAAAGCTCCATCACCATAATCCCTTCCTTTCCGGGAAGGACGGTGGCCTTGAGGATATTAAAGGAGAGATCAAAGTCTTTTACCAGCCGCCAGACAATGGGCTGATCGACAATTTCAGCCGGAAAATGCAGGACTAACCCCTTCTTGAACATAGCTCTACCTCCTCTAGGCACCACTTTAAACCCTCTTGAGCCATCTTTAAAGTCGGATCCAAGGCCAAGGCGGACTCAAAAAAGCCCCGGGCCTCAGCGGGAAGGCCTAATTCTCTCAGACAATACCCGGCGTTAGCAAAATCCACCGCTGAAGAAGGATTCAATTCTACCGCCCGCAGGAAAGCGGTCAGGGCCTCCTCGAAACGCTGGGCCTTAAAATGGGCCCGGCCCAAGAGATTCCAGAGTTCGGGAAACTCCTCCCAGCCCAGCCCTTCTTCGGCTGCTTGACGGGCCTTGTCCCAGTCCTCTTGAACCAGATAAAGCTCGGCCAGATAGGCGTAAAGGGCCGGACGATCGGCCGGCTCTGGGGCCAGCTCCAAGGCCTTCTTAAAGGCCTCTTCAGCCTCGGCCAAACAACCTTTTTGTTGCAAAACCCGCCCCAGATAGGAGAGGACATAATACCGGGGGCACTCCTGGGCTAAATATTTTAGAAGGGGAAGGCTGGTCTCTGGCGGAAGGTAAAGGGCCGCCACCCGGGCCAATTGGTAAAGGGGAGATAGGCGCGTCCGCTCTCGAAAAAGGATTCCAGGGATCACGGCGTAGACCGCCGGGACCCCAAGCTCCGGATGGGTTAAGTCTATGAAATATAGCTGATAGCCTTGCTCTTTAAGGCCTTGGGCTAGGGCCTTTAACTCTTGGGTGTGGTCTTCAAAATAGAGATTGGGCAGATCCTTTAAGTCTATCTCCCCGGCCTTCTCCAAGACGTAAAAGGCCTCTTCCAAAGTGGCAAATTTAGGCAAAGCGCTTTCCACGTAGCGGCCTTCGGTATCAAAGTCTCCGGCCAATTGCGCCACCTCGGTCAAGGTCCGGATCAGGGCCCTTTCGGGACTAGTCCCGGTACCGGAGGCGTAGACGATCTCGCTCCTTTTAGG
>JALWWR010000001.1 GCA_026993045.1 Thermodesulfatator sp. | reverse complement strand
TTTTTTTTTTTTTTTTTTTTTTTTTTTTTTGAAAATAATTTTAAATTTAGATTACAGAAATTTTCTGTCTTATGGTTTTGGCTCGATTTAGTAACAACCTTTTAACCTTGACGAAAAGAGAAAGTAACTATATTAGTGGGTTGACTTGGGAAGATGACATCGAACCGCGATGCTAAAGATTGAGTGGCAAAAACAGGTCTTGCCCTTTAATTTCGAGGCCGAGCCTCTGCTCGTCATCGACCCTCAATTCCAGGTCCAATACCTCAACCAAAAGGCCCGGAAGCATTACCGATACTTCGATCCCTTACCGGTCCCCTGTTACCAATTAACCCATGGGCTTTCTCGCCCCTGTTTCGAAGAAGAAGTAGAATGCCCCCTAAGAAGGGTTCTAGAGCAAAAGCAGAGTGTGACTTGCGTGCACCGCCACAAATCTCCCGAGAAGATCCTCTACGAAAAGATCTTGGCCACCCCTTTGACCGCCCCTTCTGGAGAAGTCCTAGGGATGGTGGAGATTGTGGTAGATGTCTCAGAGTACGTAGAAGAAGAGATAAGGGCCCGGGAGATGGCAGAGTCTTTGCTCGAGCTCTTTGATATTTCTTATACCGGAACCCTGATCGTGGATCAATCCGGCCAAATCGTGTGGGTCAACCAGAGTTTTCAGGAACTTTTTGGTCTCCGCAAAGGGGATCTCCTGGGCCAGCCCCTCTCCCAAATGGTCTCGGCCCTAAGCCCCCTCCTTGAAAACGGCGATCAAATCCAAAAGCGTATCCTGGAGAGTTATGAGCAGGGGCAATACTTAGAAGGCCTGGAGCTCCACGTCCTTCCCCAGAAAGGCCGGCAGGAACGCTGGGTGGAATATAGCAGCCAGCCCATTTATACCGGTCTTTATAAAGGAGGCCGCCTGGAACACTTTGTAGATATCACCCTCCGAAAGGACTTAGAACAAAAATTTCTCCAGGCTCAGCGGTACGAATCCATCGCCCAAATGACCACCGGTATCGCCCATGATTTCAACAATCTTCTTATGACGATCCGGGGTTTTGCGGAACTCCTGGTGCTCAAAGGAGTGGTAAAAGAAGCCCAAAATCTCCGCTATTTAAACAACATCGTTTCTTGCTGTGAGAAGGGCTCTGAGGTCATTAAAAAACTTTTGACCTTTGCTCGCAAGCGACCTATCAAGTTGGAAAAAGTGGATCTGACTCGCGTGGTAAAAGATTCTATTCCCCTTATCAAAGTCACCTTAGGCACCCAAATAAAGACCTATTTTGAACTTCCCTCTTATCCTCTATGGGTCTGGGCCCATCCGGTGGAGCTGGAACAGATGCTTTTAAATCTCACCACCAACGCTCGGGACGCCATGCCCGAGGGAGGCGAATTCCGGCTCCGGGTCCAGGAAAACGGGCGTCAAGTCTGGCTAGAGGTGGAAGACACCGGAGTGGGCATCCCTCCCGAGATCCTTCCGCGGATCTTTGAGCCCTTCTTTACCACCAAAAAGGACTTAGGCTCCGGGCTGGGGCTGGCAGTGGTCTACGGGATAGTAAAGGCCTTCGGAGGAGACATCCAAGTCCAATCCACTCCCAACCAAGGCACCCAGTTCCGGATTGCCTTCCCCCTCTTAAGGCCTTAAGGCCACTTTTTCCTGGATATAATTCACCACCTCTTGGGGCTGGTCCAAGATTTTAAAGAGCTCTAGATCTTCCCGGTGAATCTTTCCCCCGGCAAGGACCGAATCTTCCAGCCAGGCCGCCAATCCCTCCCAATATTTTTTTTCTACCAAGACCACCGGCACGGGGCGGATCTTCTGAGTTTGGACCAGGGTCAGGATCTCAAAGAGCTCGTCCAAGGTGCCATAACCTCCAGGCAAAAACACAAAACCTACGGCGTATTTCGCCATCATAACCTTTCGCACAAAAAAGTAGCGCACTTCTAGGCGCACGTTGGCGTAGGGGTTGGGCTCCTGCTCTAAGGGCAGTCGGATGTTGATGCCTACCGACCAGCCGCCTTCTTCGGCGGCCCCTTTGTTGGCAGCCTCCATGACTCCTGGGCCCCCGCCGGTGATCACGGAAAAACCGGCCCGGACCAGTTCCCGGGCTATGGCCTCGGCCTTCTCATAGCAAGGGTCTCCAGGGCGCACCCGGGTGGAACCAAAGATGGTTACCGCCGGGTAGACCTTGGGAAGCTCCTCAAAGCCTTCTACAAACTCCGCTATGATCTTGAAAAGACGCCAGGATTCCCGGGCCGCCAGCCCGTTTAAGACGTATTGTTTATCTTCCAGATCAGGACGGCTTAAATCCGGCCCCTTTTTTCTAACGCCTTCCATACCTTGAGGGCTTTTATATCTTGATCCAGAACCCTTTTCAAGAAGGCCTCCGCCAGAAGGCCTACTTTAAATCCTTCTTCCGGAGAAAGTTTCACCCTTTCCATCCCGGCCCAGGCCCCCTGCAGATGCGACAAGATAGCCCGGGTACGGGGCGAAAGAGGCCAATCTCCTTCAGTGGCGCAAAGGGGACATCGGAGCCCCCCTTCTTCTAGGGAAAAATAGCCCCTTTCCGTCTCCTTTCCGCAACGCAGACAGGTCTTAAACTCTGGAGACCAGCCTAAAAAGTGAAGGAGCCGTAGTTCGAAGAGAGCCTTAAGGAGTTCTAGATTTTTCCAAGCCTCAAGCCGTCTAAGGGTCTCAAGAAGCAGAGGGAAGACCTCCCGGCCCAAGGCCGGAGGGCAGGAACGTTCCGCCAATTCCAAGAAATAAGAGGCCAAGACGAAACGCCGGGGGTCGCTCCGGGACCTTTCGGGGGCGAAGAGCAGGTCTGCAGTCTCTAAAAGAGGGGCTAAAGGTGGCCGGCGCCGGGGGCG